>NZ_JBEXOV010000050.1:0-57590 GCF_040611715.1 Streptomyces sp. NPDC006544
TCTTCCACCGGGCTTCGGGGCCCAGGGGGGGCCCCCCCCCTTGGGGGCCGGGGGGGGGGGGCGGTTCGGGGGGCTGCGCGCGCAGCCCCCGTACCGGCGCCCGTGCCGGGATGCGGCCGTCAGCTGTTGCCGGAGGCGAGTTCGCGGCTGCGGTCGCGTGCCGCTTCGAGGGCCGCGATCAGGGCCGCCCGTACGCCGTGCTTCTCCAGCTCCACGATCGCGTTGATGGTGGTGCCGGCCGGGGAGGTGACGGCCTCGCGGAGCTTGACCGGGTGCTCGCCGCTGTCGCGGAGCATGACGGCGGCGCCGATGGCGGCCTGGACGATCAGGTCGTGGGCCTGGGCGCGGGGCAGGCCGAGGAGGATGCCCGCGTCGGTCATGGCCTCGACGAGGAAGTAGAAGTAGGCGGGGCCCGAGCCGGACAGGGCGGTCGCCGCGTCCTGCTGCGACTCGGGGACGCGCAGGGTCTTGCCGACGCTGCCGAAGACCTCCTCGGTGTGCAGGAGGTGTGCGGCGGTGGCGTGGCTGCCGGCCGAGATGACGGACATGGCCTCGTCGACGAGGGCCGGGGTGTTCGTCATGACGCGGACGACGGGGGTGCCGGCGGTGAGCCGCTCCTCGAAGAACGAGGTCGGGACGCCGGCCGCGCCGCTGATGACCAGGCGGTCGGCGGGGACGTGCGGGGCGAGCTCGTCGAGGAGCTTGCCCATGTCCTGCGGCTTCACCGTGAGGATGAGGGTGTCGGCGCGCTTGGCGGCCTCGGCGTTGGAGACGGCCTCGACCCCGTAGCGGGCGACGAGTTCTGCGGCGCGCTCCGGGCGGCGGGCGGTGACGAGGAGCTTCGAGGCGGGCCAGCCGCCGCGGATCATTCCGCTGAGCAGCGCCTCGCCGATCTTGCCGGTACCGAGGACTGCGACTGTCTGGGTCATGCCCGATTCACCTCGCCGAACTGTTGGTGCGTGTACGCGCGCCGCGTGTGCGGTGTCCGCGTGGTCATCCTCGCACCCGTGCGGCGAACGGCGGGGCGGTGTCCACGGTCCGGTCGCGGGGCCGGTCAGGGAGTGCGGCGGCGGAGGGTGGCGGCGCCGAGGGCGAGGACGAGGAGGGCGCAGCCCGCGACGACGACGGCGTCGCGGACGAAGTCGGCGGTCATGTCGGTGTGGGTGAGGACCTGGGTCATGCCGTCGACGGCGTAGGACATGGGAAGGACGTCGGAGATCCCCTCCAGGACGGGCTGCATGGTGGAGCGCGCCGCGAAGAGTCCGCAGAGCAGGAGCTGGGGGAAGATCACGGCCGGCATGAACTGGACGGCCTGGAACTCGGACGCCGCGAAGGCGGAGACGAAGAGGCCCAGCGCCGTGCCGAGGAGCGCGTCGAGCAGGGCGACGAGCAGCAGCAGCCACGGGGAGCCGACGACGTCGAGGCCGAGGACCCACAGGGCCACGCCGGTGGCGAGCAGGGACTGGACGACGGCCACGGCGCCGAAGGCGAGGGCGTAGCCGCCGATGAGGTCGCCCTTGCCGAGCGGCATGGCCAGGAGGCGTTCCAGGGTCCCGGAGGTGCGCTCGCGCAGGGTGGCGATGGAGGTGACCAGGAACATCGTGATCAGCGGGAAGATGCCGAGGAGGCTGGCGCCGATGCTGTCGAAGGTCCGCGGGCTGCCGTCGAACACGTAGCGCAGCAGGATCAGCATCAGGAGGGGGACCAGCAGCATCAGGGCGATGGAGCGCGGGTCGTGGCGCAGCTGGCGCAGGACGCGGGCGGCGGTCGCGGTGGTGCGGGCGAGGGTCATCGGGTGCTCCCCTGGGCGGTGTCGGTGCGGGCGCCGGCGGCGGCGTCGGCGTGCGCGGCGGCGGCGGCTTCGTCGACGAGGCGCAGGAAGCCCTCTTCGACGCTGTCGGCGTTCGTACGGGTGCGCAGGGCGTCGGGGGTGTCCTGTGCGAGGAGGCGGCCTTCTCGCATGAGGAGCAGGTCGTGGCAGCGCTCGGCTTCGTCCATGACGTGGGAGGAGACGAGGAGCGTGGACCCGCGGGTGGCGGCGATGTCGTGGAAGAGGTTCCACAGGTCGCGGCGCAGGACGGGGTCGAGGCCGACGGTCGGCTCGTCGAGGACGAGGAGCTCGGGGCTGCCGAGGAGGGCGACCGCGAGGGAGACCCTGCTGCGCTGGCCGCCGGAGAGGTTCCCGGCGAGGGCGGTGGCGCGGGAGGTGAGGTCGACGTCGGTGATGGCCCGGGTGACGGTCGCGTGGCGGCGGTCCGCGGCGGCCCGGCCGGGGTCGAGGACGGCGGCGAAGTAGTCGAGGTTCTGCCGGACCGTGAGGTCGTCGTAGACGGAGGGCGCCTGGGTGACGTAGCCGAGGCGGGAGCGGAGTTCGGGGTGCCCGGCGGGGCGGCCGAGGACGTCGAGGGTGCCGGTGACGTGGGCCTGGGTCCCGACGACGGCGCGCATGAGGGTGGACTTTCCGCAGCCGGAGGGGCCGAGGAGGCCGGTGATGCGGCCCCGGGGGACGTCGAAGGCGAGGGCGTCGAGGACGGTGCGGGGGCTGCGGCCGGTGCCGCGGCGCACGGTGAGGTCGCGGGCGTGGACGGCGGCGGCCCCTTGGTTATTCATCATGTGATGAATAATGCTCCCGGGTGTGCCCGCGCGCAAGCTTCGGGGCGCGCGGCCGGGCTACTTCTTGCGCTTGGGGCGGCGGGTGGCCGGGTTGCCCGTACGGGAACTGCGGCGGCGGGCGAATTCGGCCGCGGCGCGCTCGTACTCGGCGCGGCGCAGCCTCTCGCCGGGAGCCTCGACGAAGCAGCGCATGAAGTACGCGATGAGGCTGCCGATGAAACCGATCGCCTTGAGGCCCTTGAGGGCGGCCTCGTCGGAGGAGGGGGCCGCGCGGCGGCTGAAGGAGTCCCAGGTCTTGGCGAAGGCGATGGAACTGGCGATCGCGAAGAGGACGACGACCGAGATGCTGAGGAACGCGCCGACGTTCCCGATCTCCAGGCCCTCGTAGGAGAAGCGGAGCAGGTAGGCGCCGGCGACGGCGGCGAGCAGGGCGGCGAGGGCCATGCCGGCGCGGCGCAGGGCGTAGCCGCCGTCGTGGTGCACCCAGGTGGTTCCGAAGAACCGGATCGGCTCGGGCTGCGGGCCGGTGGGTGCGGGCGCCTGGGCCGGGGCCTCGGCGGCCGGCTCGGCGGGGGTCTGGTCTCGCTGGTCGTCGCTCACACCAGCGATTATCCCCCGCCGGCCGGAACGGGCCCGGGGTGTCTCACGGGTCAGAACGCCCGGATCGTCCGGATGGGCGTCAGGCGCAGTGGGTGGCGACGTAGCCGTCGCTGCCCGTCTTCACGTACGCGTCGGCGACGAACTCGCCGTTGCCGACGCAATCCCAGATGTCCGACGTGCCGTACGGCCCGGAGACGTTCGTCCCCTCGCACTGGCAGCGGATCGAGACGTAGGCGCCGAGCGGCAGGACCCGGGTGACCGAGTAATTGGTGCCGGGTCCGCTGCGGACGTTCACGCGGTAGCCGGGCGCGACCGGAAACTGCGGGAATCCCGACCCCGACGCGAGGCTCTGGACTTGGCTGGAATCACTCTCAACGGACATGCGAAATCTCCCCCTTGGTCGTTGCACTGCGCAACTCGCGCAGGGTAGCAGGACCTTGGAGTTTCGCCAGGGCCATCGACTAGGCTCCGGCGGGGGTGGTGACCGGTGCATTCGCTGCGCGCGGACTACGCGGGGTTTCCGGAGTATGCCGGGCAGTACCGGCTCGAATCCGTGCTCGGTTCCGGCGGCATGGGTGTCGTCCACCTGGCCACCTCCGGGTCGGGGCTGAAACTCGCCGTCAAGATCGTCCACGCCGAGCACGCGGTGGATCCCGAGTTCCGGGCCCGCTTCCGCCAGGAGGTCACGGCCGCCCGGCGGGTGAGCGGAGCGTTCACCGCGCCCGTCGTGGACGCGGACCCCGATGCCGAGCGGCCCTGGATGGCCACGCTGTTCATCGACGCCCCCACGCTCGCCGAGCGGGTACGGGAGCGCGTGCTCGAGTCCCGGGAGCTGGCCCGGCTCGCCGCCGGACTCGCGGAGGCCCTGCGGGACATCCACCGGGCCGGGGTCGTGCACCGGGACCTGAAGCCCAGCAACGTGCTGATGGCCCCGGACGGGGTACGGGTCATCGACTTCGGGATCTCGCGGCCCGCCGACAGCGACCTGCGGACCGAGACCGGGAAGCTGATCGGGACGCCGCCCTTCATGGCCCCGGAACAGTTCCAGCGGCCCCGGGAGGTGGGGACCGCGGCCGACGTGTTCGCCCTCGGGGCGGTGCTGGTGCACGCGGCGACCGGGCGGGGGCCCTTCGACTCCGACAGCCACTACCTCGTGGCGTACCAGGTGGTGCACAGCGAGCCGGACCTGACCGGGGTGCCGCGGCGGCTGGTCCCGCTCGTCGCGCGGTGCCTGGCCAAGGACCCGGCCGAGCGGCCGAGCGCGGACGAGCTGATCGGGCAGCTGCGGGCGGTGGCGTACCCGACGGACGAGGACACCCAGGCCTTCATTCCGCGGCCGCGGGAGCCGGTGGCCGACGAGCAGACCACGCACCGGCGGGACCGGATCGCCCTTCCGGGACCGGGACGCGGCCGGGGACGGCTGCGGGGGACCTCGCCGGCGGTGGGTGCGGAGGCCGGAACGGACGCGGAGGCGGCGGCGGGCGCGCGCACGGGCACGGGCACGGGCACGTCGACCGTGCGCGGGCGGCGAAGGATGCCGGCCGTCGCGGCGGGGCTCGCACTGCTGCTGGCCGGCGGCTCCCTGGGCGGCTACCTGTGGATGTCGCCCGACGCGCCGTCCGGTAGCGGGGACACCGCTTCCGAGCAGCTCGCCGCTCCGCGGGCTCCCGCCGGGCAGCCGTCCCCGCCGTGGTCGGTGCGGCTGGGCGAGCGCGGCGCGGCCTGCTCCTGGCAGGCCCCGGCCCTGTACTGCTCGGGGCCTGAGTCGGCCGCGGTACGGCTCGACCCCGCCGACGGGTCGACGGCGTGGTCCGTACGGGCGACCGCGCCGGACTCCCGGCCCGCCTCCGACAGCGCGCCCCTGCCCGGGGACGGGGTGGTGCTCGCGGTGGCCCCGGGCAGCGAACTGCTCCGGGCGCTGGATCCGGCGACGGGCGCGGAGCGGTGGAACCGGGCCCTGCCGAGCGGCGCGCACGCCCTGCCCGCGGGCGGCCGCGTACTGATCGCCGCGGTGGACGGCACGGTCGTCGCGCTGGATTCCGCGACGGGGGCCCAGCGCTGGTCGAAGCGGATCGGCGGGGTCGGTTCCGTGTGGTGGAGCGGCGCCCAGGAGGCGGGCGGGCCCCCCTCGCTGTACGTGGCCACGCCCGACAAGGACGGCCGGAGCACGCAGCTCTCGGCGGTGGACCCGCAGAACGGGGCGCCGCGCTGGCAGCTCCGGTCGCCGGGACTGCTGCACCCGGTGGGTGCGGCGGGCGGCGGGATGTACCTGCTGGACAACGACGTACAGGCCAGGACCGGGGCGGTCGTGCGGGTCGACCTCGCCACCCGGGCCGTCCGGAGGGTCCAGCTCGGCTCGCCGCTGTACGAGACGCAGGCGGCCGTGGGGCCGGACGGGGTCGTGTACGTGTTCGGGGCCACCGGCGCGCTCGTGGCGGTGGACGCCACGCGGGAGGCGTGGCGTCTGGAGACGGGCGTGGCCCTGGCCTCCCGGCCCGTGTTCGCCGACGGTCGGGTCTACCTGAGCGCGTCGGACGGGCGGCTGATCGCCGTCGACGCGGGCGCCGGGCGCCTGCTGGGACAGACGAAGCCTCGGATCGGGGCCGGGAAGGACACCTTCGCCGCGACGCTGCCCGCACCCTCGGTCGGGGGCGGGCGGGTGTACGCCTCCGCGCCCGACGGGACGGTCTTCGCGGTGGCGGCCGGGGATCCCGCCGGGTGGTGACACGGGGCCGGCCCCGCCCGACGGGGTCGGGCGGGGCCGGCAGGGTCCGGGTCCCCGGGCCCGGGACCGTGACGCGGCCCGGGCGGCGGGAGGAACCGGGGTGGGTCAGCGCTCCAGCAGGGAGACGTCGCGGACCGCGCCCTTGTCGGCGCTCGTCGCCATCGCCGCGTAGGCGCGCAGGGCCGCCGAGACCTTGCGCTCGCGGTTCTTCGGGGCGTAGACGCCGCCCAGGGCCTCGCGGCGGGCCGCGAGTTCCTCGTCGGAGACCAGCAGTTCGATCGAGCGGCTGGGGATGTCGATCCGGATCCGGTCGCCGTCCTCGACCAGCGCGATCGTGCCGCCCGAGGCCGCCTCCGGGGAGGCGTGGCCGATGGAGAGGCCGGACGTGCCGCCGGAGAAGCGGCCGTCGGTGACGAGGGCGCAGACCTTGCCGAGGCCGCGGCCCTTGAGGAAGGACGTCGGGTAGAGCATCTCCTGCATGCCGGGACCGCCGCGCGGGCCCTCGTAGCGGATGACGACGACGTCGCCCGCCTTGATCTCCTTGCGGAGGATCTTGTCGACGGCCTCGTCCTGCGATTCGCAGACGACGGCCGGGCCCTCGAAGGTCCAGATCGACTCGTCGACGCCGGCGGTCTTCACGACGCAGCCGTCGACCGCGATGTTGCCGCGCAGGACGGCGAGGCCGCCGTCCTTGGAGTACGCGTGCTGGACGGAGCGGATGCAGCCGCCCTCGGCGTCGAGGTCGAGGGAGCTCCAGCGCTCGGACTGGGAGAAGGCGGAGGCGGAGCGCTGGCAGCCGGGGGCCGCGTGCCACAGCTCCATGGCCTCCTCCGAGGCCGTGCCGGAGCGGGCGTCCCACTTGGCGAGCCAGTCCTCCAGGCCGTCGGAGTGGACGCTGGTGACGTTCTTGTTGAGGAGCCCGCCGCGGTGCAGCTCGCCGAGGATGGCGGGGATGCCGCCGGCCCGGTGGATGTCCTCCATGTAGTACGTACCTCCGGGCGCGACGTTCGGCGCGACCTTCGACAGGCACGGGACCCGGCGGGAGACCTCGTCGATGTCCGTGAGGTCGTAGTCGAGTCCGGCCTCCTGCGCGGCGGCGAGGAGGTGGAGGATCGTGTTCGTGGAGCCGCCCATGGCGATGTCGAGCGCCATGGCGTTCTCGAAGGCCTCGCGGGTCGCGATCGAGCGCGGGAGGACGGAGTGGTCGTCCTGCTCGTAGTGGCGCCTGGTGATCTCGACGATCGTGCGGCCGGCGTCCTCGTACAGGGCGCGGCGGGCGGTGTGCGTCGCGAGGACCGAGCCGTTGCCGGGGAGGGCGAGGCCGATGGCCTCGGCGAGGCAGTTCATCGAGTTGGCGGTGAACATGCCCGAACACGAACCGCAGGTGGGACAGGCGTTCTCCTCGATGCGGAGCACGTCCTCGTCGGACACGTTCTCGTTGGAGGCGTCGACCATGGCGTCGATCAGGTCGAGCTTGCGGACGGTGCCGTCGACGAGGGTGGCCTGGCCGGCCTCCATCGGGCCGCCGGAGACGAAGACGACCGGGATGTTGAGGCGCATGGCGGCCATCAGCATGCCGGGGGTGATCTTGTCGCAGTTGGAGATGCAGATCAGGGCGTCGGCGCAGTGGGCCTCGACCATGTACTCGACCGAGTCCGCGATCAGGTCGCGGGAGGGCAGGGAGTACAGCATGCCGCCGTGGCCCATGGCGATGCCGTCGTCGACCGCGATCGTGTTGAACTCGCGGGGGACGGCGCCGGCGGCGAGGATGGCTTCGGAGACGATGCGGCCGACCGGGGCCAGGTGGGTGTGGCCGGGGACGAACTCCGTGAAGGAGTTGGCGACCGCGATGATCGGCTTCCCGATGTCCGCACTCGCTACGCCCGAGGCGCGCATCAGCGCACGTGCGCCTGCCATGTTGCGGCCGTGGGTGACGGTGCGGGACCTCAGCTCGGGCATCGGGTTCACTCCCCATGAGTGCGGCGGCGCCACGAGGCCCGCCGCGCTGTGGATATGGCTCGGTTACGAGGCTACGCCCCTCGCCCGCGATGCGGACGCCCCGTCCGGATGGCGGGACGGGGTGATCAGCCCTCGGTCACGGCCGCGGTCATCGCCGGTCATCCCCGGTCGAGCCCGGTCCTGTGCGGTTCCGCTCCGGTCGCCCCCGGCCGTCCCCGGACCGCCCTTCGGGCCGTTCCCCCGTACCCGCCGGGTCACTCCTCGGTCAGGTAGCGCTGGAGGGTGGGGGCCACCAGGGCGATGATCTTCTCCGGATCGGCGGACGCCAGGGGCTCGACCTGGACCACGTACCGCAGGACCGCGATGCCGATCATGTGCGAGGCGGCGAGCTCCGCGCGGAAGGTGGGGTCGGGGACGTTCAGGTCGGCGGCGACCCGTTCCAGGACGCGGCGCAGGATCAGCCGGCGCAGGACGGCGGCCGCGGCCTCGTGGGTGAGGGCGGAGCGGATGACGGCGAGGAGCGGGGCGCGGCTGGCCGGGTTCTCCCAGATGCCCAGGAAGTAGCGGGCGAGGCGTTCGCCGATGCCGTCCGGGCCGGAGCCGATGATCTGCGGGACGACGAGGGCGGGCTCCATGGAGAGCTCGATCGCGGCGGCGAAGAGGTCGTCCTTGCTGCCGAAGTAGTGGTGCACCAGGGCCGGGTCCACGCCGGCGGCCTTGGCGATCCCGCGCACGGAGGTCTTGTCGTAGCCGCGCGCCGCGAACTCGGAGCGGGCGGCGAGCCGGATCCGCTCCTGGGTGCCGGGGCCGTCGTCGGCCTCGTCCTGGCGGGGGCGGCCGGGCCCGCGGCGGGGGCGCTCGGCGGGGGCCGTCACGGGCGGGCCGCGGGCGAGGCGGGGGGCGTGGGCCGGGTGGGTGCGGTGTCCGTGGGCGAGGCGGCGAGGTGGAGGCGGGTGAAGGCCAGGGCCTCGGCGAGGTCGGCCTCGCGCTCCGCGGAGGACATCGCGCGGCGGGTGTTGACCTCTATGACGACGTGACCGTCGAAGGAGGTCGCGGCGAGGCGCTCCAGCAGCTCGGCGCAGGGCTGGCTGCCGCGGCCGGGGACGAGGTGCTCGTCCTTGGCGGACCCGTTTCCGTCGGCGAGGTGGACGTGCGCGAGCCGGTCGCCCATCCGGTCGATCATCGCCATCGCGTCGGTCCGGGCGGTCGCGGTGTGGGAGAGGTCGACCGTGAAGTGGCGGTAGTCGTCCTTGGTGACGTCCCACTCGGGCGCGTACGCGAGCATCTCGCGGTCGCGGTAGCGCCAGGGGTACATGTTCTCGACGGCGAAGCGGACGTCGGTCTCCTGCGCCATCCGCCAGATGCCGGAGACGAAGTCCCGGGAGTACTGGCGCTGCCAGCGGAAGGGCGGGTGGACGACGACCGTGCTCGCGCCGAGCCGGGTCGCCGCGGCCTGGGCGCGCTGGAGCTTGGTCCACGGGTCGGTGGACCAGACGCGCTGCGTGATCAGGAGGCAGGGGGCGTGGACGGCCAGGATCGGGACCCTGTGGTGGTCGGAGAGCCGGCGCAACGCGTCGACGTCCTGGCTCACCGGGTCCGTCCAGACCATGACCTCGACGCCGTCGTAGCCGAGGCGCCCGGCGATCTCGAAAGCGGTCGCCGTCGACTCCGGATAGACGGAGGCGGTGGAGAGGGCGACCTTCGCGGTCGGGATCCGGACTGGTTGTGCCACGGGGACAGGTTACGGGGCGGACAACCTCCGGGGCGTCCCTCCCCCGGAGCCGGTCACGTCGGGAGGTGGTCGAGCCGGCGGAGGATGACGCCCTCGCGCAGGGCCCACGGGCAGATTTCCAGGGACTCGACGCCGAGGAGGTCCATCGCGCCCTCCGCGACGAGCGCCCCCGCGAGGATCTGGTTCGAGCGGCCGTCGGAGACGCCGGGGAGCGCGGCCCGCTGGGCCGTGGTCATCGCCGCCAGCCGCGGGACCCACTCCTCCAGGGACTTGCGGGTCAGGTCCCGCTGGACGTACAGGCCGTCGGCGGAGCGGGCCGCGCCCGCGATCCGGGCCAGCTGCTTGAAGGTCTTGGAGGTGGCGACCACCCGGTCCGGGGTCCCGAAGCGGTTGAACTCGCCGACCTTCCGGGCGATCTGCGCCCGCACGTGGCGCCGCAGGGTGCGGATGTCCGCCGGGTCCGGCGGGTCGCCCGGCAGCCAGCCCGCCGTGAGGCGGCCCGCGCCGAGGGGGAGGGAGACCGCCACGTCGGGGTCCTCGTCTATGCCGCAGGCGATCTCCAGCGAGCCACCGCCGATGTCCAGGACCAGCAGCTTCCCCGCGGACCAGCCGAACCAGCGCCGTGCCGCCAGGAAGGTCAGGCGCGCCTCGTCCTCACCGCTGAGGACGGTGAGGTCGATGCCCGTCTCGGCCTTGACCCGCCAGAGGACCTCGTCCGCGTTCCTGGCCTCCCGTACCGCGCTGGTCGCGAAGGGGAGCACGTCCTCGCAGCCCTTGTCCTCGGCGGCCTGCGCCGCGGCGGCGATGACGGAGACCAGCCGCTCGACTCCCTCCGGCGTCACCGCGCCGTCCTCGTCGAGCAGCTCCGCCAGCCGCAGTTCCGCCTTGTGGGAGTGCGCCGGGAGCGGCCGCGCGCCGGGGTGTGCGTCGACCACCAGCAGATGGACCGTGTTCGAACCCACATCAAGGACACCGAGTCTCATGGGGGGAAACGCTACTGGGCCGAAGGTGTGAGGGTGGAGTAAGGGGCGCTTAGGCTGGGGTTTGTGCCCCATACGAAGAAGGCCAACAAGTCCACGTCCCGGTCGGGCAGCCTCCCGGACAGCCCGGCGGGCAGCCCGGCGGGCAGCCCGCCGGAGTCGAAGCCCCGGAAGCAGCCGAAGGCCGCGAAGCCCGCGAAGCCCGTGAAGTCCGTGAAGCCCCCGAAGCTGTCGAAGGCCGCCCGGGCCGCCGACGAGAAGGGGCTCGACTTCCCCCGGGCGTGGGTGGAGTTTCCCGATCCCGCCGACGACGAGCAGGTCTTCCGCTGCGACCTGACCTGGCTGACGTCGCGCTGGACCTGCATCTTCGGCAGCGGGTGCCAGGGCATCCAGGCCGGCCGGGCGGACGACGGCTGCTGCACGCTCGGCGCCCACTTCTCCGACGAGGACGACGAGCAGCGGGTGGCCGGACACGTGGCGCGGCTGACGCCGGAGCTGTGGCAGTTCCACGACGTCGGCAGCGAGACCGGGTGGACGCAGCACGACGACGACGGGGAGAAGCAGACCCGGCGCTGGGACGGCGCCTGCATCTTCCTGAACCGTCCCGGCTTCCCGGCCGGGGCCGGCTGCTCGCTGCACATCCTGGCCGTGCGGGAGGGCAAGGAGCCGTTGGAGACGAAGCCGGACGTGTGCTGGCAGCTGCCGATCCGGCGGACCTACGACTGGATCGACCGGCCCGACGACACGCGCGTGCTGCAGGTGTCGATCGGCGAGTACGACCGGCGCGGCTGGGGTCCGGGCGGCCACGACCTGCACTGGTGGTGCACCTCGGCCACGTCCGCCCACGGCGCCGGTTCCCCGGTCTACGTGTCGTACCGCGCCGAGCTGACGGAGCTGATGGGCAAGGAGGGGTACGAGGCGCTCGTGCGGCTGTGCGAGGCGCGGCTGTCCTCCCTGCTGCCGATGGCGCCGCACCCGGCCGATCCGGACCGTCCCGCCTAGTCCCCGGGCCGGGGTTCGGGGTCAGGCCGGGGAGCCCGCTCCCGTCGACGGGTCCGGGCTCTGCTCGGGCGACTGCGCCGGAGACGGTGTCGGGGTGGGCGTGGGGGTCGGGCTCGGCGTCGGGGTGGGGGTCGGCGTCGGCGTGGGGGGCGGTGACGCCGGCGGGGTCGGCGTCGGCGGGTCGGTCGGGGTCGGCGTGGGAGTGGGCGTGGCCGCGGGGCGGCCGCGGCCCTGGATGGAGATCACCGCGCCGCCCGGGTCCACGCCGACCCGGGCCGACCAGGCCCCGACGGGCTGGCTCCGCGGGTCCACGTCGATCCGCAGGGTGACCGATTCTCCTGGGGCGAGCCGCCCCGCGGTCCGGCTGGCCCGCAGCCACGGGCCGTCGGACCACAGCCGCCAGTAGACCGGCGCTCCGCCCCAGGCCGTGAGGGTCAGCACGGTGGTCGAGCCGTGCGAGGAGGCGGCCGCGGTCAGCCGGCCGGGAGCGCCGGGGGTGGCGGACGGCGGTGCGCCGCTGCTGATGACCTCGACGGAGACGTCCGGGGCGGCGGCGCCGGTGGCGAAGTCGGGGCCGTCGGTGACGGGGGCGGTGTTGCCCGCGTTCTCGTAGGCCGTCAGCGGGCGGCCGTCGGTGCGCGGCGGCGGGAGCTCCGCCTCGCTCGCCGAGATGCGGGTGGCTCCCCCGCCGACGGACTCCCCGGTGCTCGGGGCCCCCCGGTACGCCGCCCACAGGGCCAGCACCGGAGCCGCCACGACGGTGGCGACCACGGTGGTGGTCACGGCGCGGGCCCGCAGCCGGTCGCGGCGCGCCACCCGGTCCTTGGGATCCATGGGGAAGCCGGTGCGGTTGAAGCGCGGGCCCGATCCGGGGACCCGGCGGCCGCTGCCGGAGCGGAGCATCGCGACGCGGACGGCGGTGCGCGGGGCGGGGACCAGCGGGAGGGTGGCGGCGGTGTCGATGCCTCCCGAGCCGGGCCAGGGTCCCCCGGCGCCGACGCGCTCGGCGACGCGGCGGCAGCGCGGGCAGTCGTCGACGTGGCGGACGAGCTCGGCGCGCAGGGAGGAGGACAGCAGCAGGTTCCCGTCCCCGCCGCCTTCGCCGTCGTCGCCGGTGAGCCGGGAGACGGTCGGGCAGCTGCCGGTCTCCACGACGGCGAGGGCGGCGCGGGTGCGCTCGACCTCACAGGCGGCGCCGGAGAGCAGCTCGCGGGCGGCGGCCGGGGGCGTGCCGAGGACGGCGGCGAGTTCGGGGACGCCGAGGCGGTGGCGGACGGCGAGTTCGAGGGCCTCGCGCTGCTCGGGCGTGGTGCCGGCGGCCTCCGGCCAGGCGAGGCGGGCGAGCTCGGTGCGGCGGTAGGCCGATACGTCGAGTCCGCCGGCGGGGGCTCCGGCCGGCCACGCGGCGTTCGACGCGGCGTTCACATCGGCGGCCGCGGTCCCGGTGGCGTGCACCGGAGCCGGACCGGGCACCCGGTCGCGGCCGCCCCGCTCCGGTGCGCGCCGGGCGGAATGCGCGCCCGCGTAGCCGTGGCCGTAGCCGTGCCCGCGCCGCGTACGGCGCCGCTCGGCCAGGCGGCGCAGGCAGGCCCAGCGCGCGAGGGCGTACAGCCAGGCCCGGCGGTCCCCCTCGTCGGGGCAGCGGCCCGGATGCCGCTCGGCGACGGCGAGGACGTCGCCGAGCACGTCAGTGGCGGTGTCGTGGTCGCACAGGACGGAAAGGCAGTACGTGAACAGGCCGTCCAGGTAGGGCTCGTGGCGAAACGGGGGCTGCTGCTGTTCCGCCCCGGTCCCTTCGGTGAGCGTGCGCCCGTGCGCCCGGGGTGCGCCGGTGTGCGAAGCGGGGTCTCCCTGGTTGCTGCTGTTCACTCGGCGACCGTAGGCGGCACCCCGGTGATGCTCCGGAAGCCTTACCCGGTTTTAGCCCTTACGGGTGAACAGATCGGGCTTGTGCTGACACCGGCCCTGACGCCGTCCGCCCCCGCCGCCCCGGAACGGACCCGGCAGGACCCGGCACGGACCCGGCACGCCCCCGGAGGCACCGCCCCGGCCCCCACCGGCCGGGGCGCTGTCGGTGGCGGCGGCTACGGTGGGCCGCATGGCTGCCCGTACATCTCGTTCATCCGCCAAGGACCGGCCGTCCTACCGCTGTACCGAGTGCGGGTACGCCACCGCCAAGTGGCTCGGCCGCTGCCCCGAGTGCCAGGCCTGGGGCACCGTCGAGGAGGTCGGCGGCGCGCCCGCCGTGCGGACCACCGCGGCCGGCCGCGTCACCACGGCCGCCGTGCCGATCGCGCAGGTCGACGTCCGGACGGCGACCGCGCGCAGTACCGGCGTGGGCGAGCTGGACCGGGTGCTGGGCGGCGGACTCGTCCCCGGGGCGGTCGTGCTGCTCGCGGGCGAGCCGGGCGTCGGCAAGTCGACGCTGCTGCTCGACGTCGCGGCTAAGGCGGCCAGCGACGAGCACCGCACGCTGTACGTCACGGGCGAGGAGTCGGCGAGCCAGGTGCGGCTGCGGGCCGACCGGATCAACGCGCTCAGCGACCACCTGTACCTCGCGGCCGAGACCGATCTGTCCGCCGTGCTCGGGCACCTCGACGCGGTCAAGCCCTCCCTGCTGATCATGGACTCCGTACAGACCGTCGCCTCCCCCGAGATCGACGGCGCGCCCGGCGGCATGGCGCAGGTCCGTGAGGTGGCCGGGGCGCTGATCCGGGCCTCGAAGGAACGCGGGATGGCGACGCTGCTCGTCGGCCACGTCACCAAGGACGGGGCGATCGCCGGCCCGAGGCTGCTGGAGCACCTGGTGGACGTCGTCCTGAGCTTCGAGGGCGACCGGCACGCGCGCCTGCGCCTGGTGCGCGGCGTGAAGAACCGGTACGGGACCACGGACGAGGTCGGCTGCTTCGAGCTCACCGACGAGGGGATCAACGGCCTGGCCGATCCGAGCGGGCTGTTCCTGACCCGACGCGCCGAGGCGGTCCCCGGCACCTGTCTGACGGTGACGCTGGAGGGCAAGCGTCCGCTGGTCGCCGAGGTGCAGGCGCTGACGGTGGACTCGCAGATCCCCTCGCCGCGCCGGACCACGTCCGGGCTGGAGACCTCGCGCGTCTCGATGATGCTGGCGGTGCTCGAACAGCGCGGCCGGATCACGGCGCTCGGCAAGCGGGACATCTACTCCGCCACCGTGGGCGGCGTGAAGCTCACCGAGCCGGCCGCGGACCTGGCGATCGCGCTCGCGCTGGCCTCGGCCGCGAGCGACGTGCCGCTCCCGAAGAACCTGGTCGCGATCGGCGAGGTCGGTCTCGCGGGCGAGGTGCGGCGGGTGACGGGCGTCCAGCGGCGGCTCGCGGAGGCCTACCGGCTGGGCTTCACGCACGCGCTGGTGCCGGTGGACCCGGGGAAGGTGCCGGCCGGGATGAAGGTGACGGAGGTCGCCGACATGGGGGACGCGCTGCGGGTCCTGCCGCGCGGGCGCCCGCGCCCTCCGGCGAAGGAGCGGGACGCCGGGTAGTCCCCGGAGCCGGGCGGAGGCGAGTGGCCCAGCGGGACGGGACCAGCGGGACGAACCGCAGGTCAGAGGGGCCGTACGGGGTCCTCGTGCAGTGATGCGCGCCAAGGCACCGCGGGTGCCGGGGCCGCGCCGGTAGACTCCGGGATGGTCCGCCCGGCCGTACGCAGGCGGTACAACCCGCGACCGGAGGAGTGCAGTGGCAGCCAAGGACGGGGCAGCAGCATCCGGAAAGTCGGGCGCGAGCTCCAAGCAGGAGGCCATGATGCGTGCCTCGCTGAGCGCGGTCGCACCTGGTCAGCCCTTGCGCGACGGCCTGGAACGGATCGTCCGCGGCAACACCGGCGGGCTGATCGTCCTGGGCATGGACAAGTCCGTCGAGGCGATGTGCACGGGCGGCTTCGTCCTGGACGTGGAGTTCACCGCGACCCGGCTGCGTGAGCTGTGCAAGCTCGACGGGGCGCTGATCCTGGACAAGGACATCACCAAGATCCTGCGCGCGGGCGTCCAGCTGGTGCCGGACGCCTCCATCCACACGGAGGAGACGGGCACCCGGCACCGGACGGCGGACCGCGTCTCGAAGCAGTGCGGGTTCCCGGTGGTGTCGGTGTCGCAGTCGATGCGGCTGATCGCGCTGTACGTGGACGGCGAGCGGCGCGTCCTGGAGGAGTCCGGGGCGATCCTGTCGCGGGCGAACCAGGCGCTGGCCACGCTGGAGCGGTACAAGCTCCGCCTGGACGAGGTGGCGGGCACGCTCTCCGCGCTGGAGATCGAGGACCTGGTGACGGTCCGCGACGTCACGGCGGTGGCGCAGCGGCTGGAGATGGTCCGCCGGATCGCGACGGAGATCGCGGAGTACGTCATCGAGCTGGGCACGGACGGGCGACTGCTGTCGCTGCAGCTGGACGAGCTGACGGTCGGGATCGAGCAGGAGCGGGAGCTCGTCATCCGCGACTACGTGCCGGAGCCGACGCCGAAGCGTTCGCGCACGGTGGAGGAGGCGCTGCCGGCCCTGGACGCGCTGACGCATCCGGAGCTGCTGGAGCTGGCGATCGTGGCGAGGGCCCTGGGGTACACGGGGTCACCGGAGACGCTGGACTCGGCGGTGTCCCCGCGGGGCTACCGGCTGCTGGCGAAGGTTCCCCGGCTGCCCGGGGCGATCATCGAGCGGCTGGTGGAGCACTTCGGCGGCCTGCAGAAGCTGCTGGCCGCCAGTGTGGACGACTTGCAGACGGTGGACGGCGTGGGCGAGGCACGGGCGCGCAGCGTGCGCGAGGGCCTGTCCCGCCTGGCGGAGTCCTCGATCCTGGAACGCTACGTCTGAGACGCGCGACGGACGGGGCCCGGACCGCGTGCGACGCGTGCGGCCCGGGCCCCGTCCGGCTGTCGTCCCCCGCCTCAGTCCTGCTTGAGGACGAACGAGGTCCGGGCCACCGGCATGCCCGGGGACTTGACCTCGACCACGTACGTGTCCGGCGATGCCGCGCCCGGCGGCGGCGACTGGCACTGGGTCGCCGCGCTGAAGTGGCGGTCCCATTCGAGCGATTGCTTCGTCTCACCCTGCGAGGGCACCCGGAAGAACATGCTGCCGGCGCCCGCCGGGCAGTCCGCCGAGGACCAGACCGGCTTCGCGTTGCTCGCCTGAGTGATGGTCAGCACCGCCTGCTGCGGGCCGAGATCGACCTTGCAGGTGGTGCCGGAGACGTTGCGCGCGACGAGTTCGAGGCGGGGCTTCTCGTTGGCCTCGTACTCGTTCTTCACGCTCTTGACCTCCCACTGCAACGCGCTGGGCGCGCAGGTGGGCACCGGCGAGTCCGCCGGGACGGCCTGGTTCTGGCCGGAGGTGCCCGCGCCGGCGTCCGTCGAGCCCGGTGCGGAGCCCGGCTCGCCGTTCTTGCCCGTGCCCGCGCCGCCGGAACCCGCGCCGGCGTCGGCGCCGGTGCCCGTGCCGCCGCCGGTGCCCGACTCGCCGCGGCCGCCCGGGGCCTGACTGATCGCCGGGCCGGAGCCCGACGGCCCGGGGGTGATCTGGGTGACGGGATCGGAGCCGCCCTGGCCCTTGCCGTCGGCCCCCTGCTTCCCCCCGCCGGAGCTGACGGTCCATACGGCGAGGAGCGCGAGGAGCGCGGCAACGGACGCCAGCACGGCCCTCCGTCGCCAGTAGATGGAGGAGGGGAGCGGCCCGACCGGATTGCGCAGAGATCCCACGGAGGGAACTTTACGAGAGTTCAGGGCGCGATCCGTGCCCTACATGCCGCTCACCCGGCTTGTTTTGCCGATGATCATCCTGCGGAGTGATCCGGGGCCGCCCGGTGACGTCCGGAACGGTCCGGAATTGATGAGGTCGTTATTCCGCTTTGAGTACTGTCAGTCACCATGGACAGCTCTGACCTCTATCTCGACATCACGGATTTCGCCCACTCCACCCCGGCATGGGTGCAATCGGCGTTCGAGCTCTGGACGGAGCACGGCCTGTTCGCCTTCGGCGTCCTCTTCATCGCCGTGTGGTGGCGCGCCCGGACGCGGCACGACCCCCGCGCGGTCGCCCTCGCGGTGCTCGCTCCTCTGGCCACCGCCGTCGGCTACGTCGCCTCGGAGCTGGTGAAGTCCAGCGTCCACGAGGAGCGCCCCTGCCGGGCCGTGGCCGGGGCCGCGGACTCGCTGCTCACGTGCCCGGTCTCCGGCGACTGGTCCTTCCCCAGCAACCACGCCACGATCGCCGGCGCCGCCGCCGTCGCACTGGCCCTGGCCGTACGCCGCCTCGCCCTGCTCGCCGTGCCGCTCGCGCTGCTGATGGCCTTCTCCCGCGTGTTCGTCGGCGTCCACTACCCGCACGACGTGGCCCTCGGCCTGCTGCTGGGCGCGAGCCTCGCCGTGCTCACCGTCCTCGCGCTCACCGGCCCCGCGGTCGGGATCGTCACCGCCATGCGGGCGAGCGGTGTCCGCGCCGCCGTCCTGCTCACCGGCACGGACCCGGCGCGGCAGGGGGGAAACGTGTCAGGATGCCGTCTGCCATGACTGCATCCCCGACATACCCCGCGACGTCCGCGCAGCCCGCGCCGCCCACGGCGGCCCCGGCGGCCCCGGCCGCGCTGCACTCCCCCGTCATCGCCTGGTTCGAGGCGAACGCCCGGGACCTGCCCTGGCGGCGCCCCGAGGCCGGCCCCTGGTCCGTGATGGTCAGCGAGTTCATGCTCCAGCAGACCCCCGTCAACCGGGTCCTGCCGGTGTACGAGCAGTGGCTCGCCCGCTGGCCCCGCCCGGCCGACCTGGCCGCCGAGGCCCCCGGCGAGGCCGTACGGGCCTGGGGGCGGCTCGGTTATCCGCGCCGGGCCCTGCGCCTGCACGGCGCGGCCGTCGCGATAACGGAGCGGCACGGGGGCGACGTACCGCGCGAGCACGCGCAGCTGCTGGCGCTGCCCGGGATCGGCGAGTACACGGCGGCGGCCGTGGCCTCCTTCGCGTACGGGCAGCGGCACGCCGTCCTCGACACCAACGTGCGCCGGGTCTTCGCACGCACCGCGACCGGGGTCGAGTACCCGCCGAATGCCACGACGGCCGCCGAGCGCCGCCTGGCACGGGCCCTGCTGCCCGAGGACGAGGACACCGCGGCCCGCTGGGCGGCGGCCTCGATGGAGCTCGGCGCCCTGATCTGCACGGCCAAGAGCCCGGACTGCGGGCGCTGCCCGGTGTCCGGGCTGTGCGCGTGGCGGCTCGCCGGGAAGCCCGCGCACGAGGGGCCTCCCCGGCGCGGGCAGACGTACGCCGGTACGGACCGTCAGGTGCGCGGCAAGCTCCTCGCGGTGCTGCGCGAGGCGGTCGGCGCGGTGCCGCTGTCCGTCCTGGACACCGTCTGGGACGAGCCCGTGCAGCGGGCCCGCGCGCTGGACGGGCTGGTCGCGGACGGGCTGGTGGAGCCGCTGGCCGGGCAGATGTACCGGCTTCCCGCAGGACTCCCCTCGACCCCTCGGGGCTGAGGGGAGGATTCCGCTTGTCCCGGCGAAACCCGCAGCTCACGGGCGTCGTTACACAATCTATGGGTGTCCGTGCGTCCACCGAAGGCTGACCCGCACAGGCCCGTGACAACGCCTCCGTAACGTCTGGCCCGTAAGGCAGCGGATGAACGGCAGCGGAGGCGGTCAGAGATGGCGCACGGCGAGGTACTCGCGTTCGAGGAGTACGTACGCACCCGGCAGGACGCGCTGCTGCGCAGTGCCCGTCGCCTGGTTCCGGACCCGACCGACGCCCAGGACCTCCTGCAGACCGCCCTCTTCCGCACCTACGGCCGCTGGGACGGGATCGCCGACAAGTCCCTCGCCGACGCCTACCTGCGCCGCGTCATGATCAACACTCGGACCGAGTGGTGGCGCGCCCGCAAGCTCGAAGAGGTACCCACCGAACAGCTCCCCGACGCCTCCGTCGAGGACGGCACCGACCAGCGCGCCGACCGCGCCCTGCTGATGGACATCCTCAAGGTGCTCGCGCCCAAGCAGCGCAGCGTCGTCGTCCTGCGACACTGGGAGCAGATGAGCACCGAGGAGACGGCCGCGGCGCTCGGCATGTCGGCGGGAACCGTGAAGAGCACCCTGCACCGCGCACTGGCCCGTCTCCGGCAGGAGCTGGAGAGCCGGGACCTGGACATGCGCGCGCTGGAGCGTGGTGACCATCGCGGCGACCACACCATCCGGTACGAGGGGCGTGAGCGGTGCGCGGCCTGAACGGCCCACAGCTGAACGGTCGGACACCGAACGCCCGGGGGCCGGGCGAAGGACGTCTGGCGGGCAAGAGCTCGGTGGTACTCATGTCGGCGGGGACGGTCGTCCTCGCCGGCACCGTGCTGTTCGCGGCCGGCTGCTCCACCGGAGGCACCGGTCTGCGGGACGGCGGCCCGGCGCGTACCGAGGCGGTGTCCAAGACCGGCGCCCCCTCCGGCGAACCCCAGGGGACGGCCGCCGTCCCCTACGCCCCGCGGGCCTCCGGGACGCCGGGCAAGAAGATCGACCCGGTCGCGCTGATCAAGGCGGACCCGAAGGTCAGCGCCGAGGTCAAGCGGGAGCTGAAGCCCTGCACGGGCAAGGAGTACCCGGTCGACGTCAGCTACGGGAAGGTCACCGGCGGGCCGGCGGTCGACATCGTGGTCAACGTACTGTCCTGCGCCGACGCCCTGGGCCGCGGCTCGTACGTGTACCGGGCGGACGACGGAAAGTACGAGAATGTGTTCTCGGACGAGCAGCCGCCCGTCTACGCGGAGATCGACCGGGGCGACCTGGTCGTCACCAAGTCGGTCTACGGGAAGAGCGACGCGCTCGCCTATCCCTCGGGCGAGGACACGATCACGTACCGCTGGAACGGGGAGAAGTTCACCGAGCAGGACCGGGTGCACACCGACTACAGCAACGTGGTCGACGGCGGGGCGGCCCCCGCGCCGGCCGTCAGCCCGAAGAGCTGAGCGCCGGGCAGCGGGCGCTGAGCACCGGCACCGAGCACCGAGCACTGAGCACCGAGCACTGAGCACCGAGCACCGAGCACTGAAGAAGTACCGAGTACCGAAACGAGGCGAGGCTCCCGCATGGCCGAGACGCATGTCCTGTTCGTGGAGGACGACGACGTCATCCGTGAGGCCACCACCCTGGCGCTGGAGCGCGACGGCTTCCTGGTCACCGCCATGCCCGACGGGCTGTCCGGCCTGGAGTCCTTCCGGGCCGACCGGCCCGACATCGCGCTGCTCGACGTGATGGTGCCCGGTATGGACGGCGTGAGCCTGTGCCGTCGCATCCGCGACGAGTCCACCGTCCCCGTGATCATGCTCTCGGCGCGCGCCGACTCCATCGACGTGGTCCTGGGACTGGAGGCCGGAGCCGACGACTACGTCACCAAGCCCTTCGACGGCTCGGTCCTCGTCGCCCGGATCCGCGCGGTCCTGCGCCGCTTCGGCCACGCCGGCGGCCCGCAGGGCGGCGGGGCCGACGAGGACGACGACGCCGAGCGCGGGGTCCTCGCCTTCGGCGACCTGGAAGTGGACACCGAGGGCATGGAGGTGCGCAAGGCCGGTGCCGCGGTGGCGCTGACCCCCACCGAGATGCGGCTCCTGCTGGAGTTCTCCACGTCCCCCGGCACGGTGCTCTCCCGCGACCGGCTGCTGGAGCGGGTCTGGGACTACGACTGGGGCGGCGACACCCGCGTCGTGGACGTCCACGTGCAGAGGCTGCGCACCAAGATCGGCCAGGACCGGATCGAGACGGTCCGGGGCTTCGGATACAAGCTGAAGGCCTGAGGGCCCTGAACAGAATGAAGCCGGGGAGAATCGGGGGATGAGCACGGGGATGAAGCGGGAATGAAACGGTTCACCCTCCGGACCGGGATCCGCTGGAAGATCACGCTCGCCATCGCGTCCGTGGGCGCGCTCACCGCCATCGCACTGAGCCTGGTGGTGCACAGCGCTGCCCGCGTGTCGATGCTGGAGAGCGCCCGCGAGGTGCAGCTGGACCGGGTGCAGTTCATCTCCCGCAGCGCCGACGCCAACCGCAAGCCCTCGATGGGGGCCAAGCTCAACGACCCCGAACTGCCCGCGGGCCTGCGGGAGAAGGCCAGGTCCGGACGGCGCGGCACCTACGTGCAGGAGAACCCGCGCGGACTGCCCGAGGTGTGGGCCGCCGTACCGCTCGGCAACGGGCAGGTGCTCTCGCTCCACTCCCCGTTCCGGGAGAGCGCCAACATGCTCCGGGACCTGGACCGGGCACTGGTCGTCGGCTCGCTCGCCGTGGTGATCGGCGGTTCGGCGCTCGGCGTGCTCATCGGCGGCCAGATCTCGCGCCGGCTGCGCAAGGCCGCGGCCGCCGCGCAGCGGGTGGCGCACGGGGATCCCGAGGTACGGGTGCGGGACGCCGTCGGGGGCGTCGTACGGGACGAGACCGACGACCTGGCGCGGGCCGTCGACGCGATGGCCGACGCGCTCCAGCAGCGGCTGGAGGCCGAGCGGCGGGTGACCGCCGACATCGCGCACGAACTGCGCACCCCGGTGACGGGCCTGCTCACCGCGGCGGAACTACTGCCTCCCGGGCGGCCGACCGAGCTCGTACGGGACCGCGCGCAGGCGCTGCGGGCCCTGGTCGAGGACGTGCTGGAGGTGGCCCGGCTGGACAGCGCGTCCGAGCGGGCGGAACTCCAGGACGTGGCACTGGGCGAGTTCGTGGGGCGCCGGGTCCATTCCCTGATGCCGGAGGCGAGCGTACGGATCGTCGCGGACGAGATCGTCAGCACGGATCCGCGCCGCTTGGAGCGGATCCTCGGGAACCTGCTGGCGAACGCCTCGCGTTACGGGCGGGCGCCCGTCCAGGTCGACGTCGAGGGCCGGGTCGTACGGGTACGGGACCACGGGCCGGGCTTCCCGGAAGCGCTGCTGCGCGAGGGGCCGAGCCGGTTCCGGACCGGGTCGACGGACCGCGCCGGGGTGGGCCACGGGCTGGGGCTCACCATCGCGGAGGGGCAGGCGCGGGTGCTGGGCGCCCGGCTGACGTTCCGCAACGTGGCGGCGCCGGGCGGCATCGTGCGCGAGGGCGCGGCGGCGGGCGCGGTGGCGGTGCTGTGGCTCCCGGAGCACGCGCCGACGGCGACCGGGAGCTTCCCCGTCGTGCCGAAGGCGTAGGCCCTCTCGGACCTACGCCTTCGGACGGGTACTTCGTGGGCGGGCGGGGCCGTCCGGTCAGACGGTGACGCCGACCTTGCGCAGGAAGGCGACCGGGTTGACGGCCGAGCCGTAGTTCGGGGTGGTGCGGATCTCGAAGTGGAGGTGCGGCCCGCTCGAGTTGCCGGTGTTGCCGGACAGGGCGATCTTCTGGCCCTTGGCGACCTTCTGGCCCGTCTTGACCTGGATCTTCGAGAGGTGCGCGTACTGCGAGTACGTGTTGTTCGCGTGCTTGATCACGATGGCGTTGCCGTAGGCCGGGCCGTCGCCGCCGCCGTTCGGGCCGGCCTTGACGACGACGCCCGCCGAGACGGCGTCGACCCGGGTGCCGACGGGGACGGCGAAGTCCTGGCCGGAGTGCTTGTGCGACCACATGGTGCCGCCCTTGCCGAAGGTCGCGGAGAGCGTGTAGCCCGAGACGGGCTTCTCCCAGCCCAGGACCGCCGGCTTCGCGGCGACGGTCACGGCCTGGGCGGCGCTCTGGGCGGACACGAGCCCGGCGGTGCCGGCCAGGGCGGTCGGGGTCTCGTTGGCGAAGGCGGCGGTCGTCCCCGCTCCGAGGGCCAGCGTCGCACCGAGGGCGGTGGCGCCGATGGCGATACGGGTACGACGGGTGCTGATGCGCTTCGCGAACATGAAGGAGACCTCCGGGGCCGGGGACAAGGGCGGGTGCTTCGGTGTTCCGGTGCTTCGGGCAAGAAAGGACCCGGCACGCTCAGGGGTGCCGGGCTCGCTTGCTCATCCTTGGTAACCCGGGCCCCCCGGCTTCCCCAAACCTCGGTTTTACTACCGGAGGTCGTAGGAGAGCCGGGGGCTGACCGACCTGTTGACCGCCTGGATACTGAGGTCGGGGTGGGGCAAATCGGACACAAAACCCTACGAATGTTCCTAGTAGGTCCGATTTGCCCTGTGCGGCTTGTCACCGGCGCGGGAACTCCGCGGCCACTCCGTGGGGCCAAAGCCCTGCGACCGGCTCCGCCCGGAACTACGCTCACGCCTCGTGGACGCATCCGTGGCGGGGATCCGGCTGGCCTCGGGGGTCTTGACCCCCCTCGTGAAGAAACTCCTCCAGGGGGAGGGACCGGGCGCCGGCCTCGCGGACCGGCCCGTGCGCGTCTCCTCCTACGTCGCCCTGCGCGAGCAGCGGATCCTGACCAGGGACGACCTGCGCGAGCTGGCCGGCAAGCTCGTCGCGCGGGCCCTGCGGGCCCCCGGGGAGCAGCCGCTCCCGCCCGGCGAGGAGGCGGGCGTCGCGACCGCCCTGGCCGTCACCCTGCACGCGCTGGGGGACCTCGGCATGGAGGACGCGCAGGCCGTCCAGATGGGCCCGCGCGCCTTCGCCGCCGCCCTGCGCGCGGCCGCGCCGCCGACGGGCCTGGGCCGGGACGCGGAGCTCTTCCACGACCGGCTGCTGGAGCTCACCTGCCTCCACATCCTGCACTTCTTCACCACCCGCTCCACCTTCATCCCGCGCGCGCTGGTCGAGCAGGCCCGCCGCCAGGCCGAACTGATCGCCAAGGTCGACGCCCTGCTCGCCCGGGTCACCCGCGAGGACGGCCGGGACGCGGCCTTCGAGACCCGGTACCTGCGCTACCTCGAGAAGCGGCACGGCAGCCTGACGATCTTCGGGATCGACCTGCCCCCGGGATCGGCGCACTGGCCGCTGGACACGGCGTACGTGACCCTGGAGGCGACCCCCCTCCCCCACCACACCGGCGGCGCCCGGCTCCCCCGCCCCGGCGCCTGGAGCGGCGGCACGGGCCCGGAGCCCGGGAGCGGCCCCGGCCCCGCGGCCGGGCTGGACCGGTTGCTGGTCGACCGGCCCCGCGTCCTGCTGCGCGGCGAGGCCGGCTCCGGCAAGACCACGCTGATCCAGTGGCTGGCCGTCTCCGCCGCCCGGGCGGCGGCCGAGGGCGGCCCCGTCCCCTACGTACTGCCCCTGCGGACCCTGACCCGCTACGGCGAGCGGCTTCCCGCCCCGGAGGACTTCCTGGTCGCCACGGCGCTGAAGGGGCAGGCGCCGGACGGGTGGGAGAGCCGGGTCCTGAGCGAGGGGCGCGGCCTGATCCTGGTGGACGGCATCGACGAGATACCGGAGACGGAGCGGGCCCGCGCCCGCGACTGGCTCTGCGACCTGCTCACCGCCTACCCCGGCAACCGCTGGCTGGTGACCTCCCGCCCCTCCGCGGTCCGCCAGGACTGGCTCGGCGCCGAGGAGTTCACCGAGCTGACGCTCGCCCCGATGAACCGGGCCGACGTGGCCGGCTTCGTCACCCGCTGGCACCGGGCGACCGGGGCGGGCGGGGAACTCCGCGACCAGCTGCTGGAATCCCTGCGCACCAAGGGAGAGCTGGCCCGGCTCGCCACCAACCCCCTGCTCTGCGGACTGATCTGCGCCCTGCACCGCGAGCGCCGGGGCTTCCTGCCGTCGGGGCGCAAGGAGCTCTACTCGGCCGCCCTGTCGATGCTGCTGCACCGCCGCGACCGGGAGCGGGAGCTGCGCCTGCCCGACCTCGCCGAAGAGCCCCAGCTCCAGCTGCTCCAGCGGCTCGCGTACTGGCTGATCCGCAACGGCCGCACCGCGATGGGCCGGGACCGGGCCGCGTCCCTGATCGCCGACGCGCTGCCCGCCGTACCGGCCGCCGCGCGGGCCCTCGGCGACGCCCCGGCCGTCCTCACGTACTTCCTGGAGCGCAGCGGCCTCCTGAGGGCCCCCACCGCGGACACCGTCGAGTTCGTCCACCGCACCTTCCAGGACTTCCTGGGTGCACGGGCGGCCCTGGACGAGGGCAGCCTCGGCGAACTGACCCGGCACGCGGACGACGACCAGTGGGAGGACGTCATCCGCATGGCGGTCGCCCAGGGCCGCCCCCTCGAACGCGCGGCGATCATCGGCGACCTGCTGGTCCGCGACTCCGACCGGGCGGTCCTGCTGGCCTTCGCGTCCCTGGAGTACGCGGCCGAGCTGGACCCCGAGCTCCGCGCGGACGTCCGCAGGGCGGCCCGCCGGCTCATACCGCCGAAGGACGAGGAGGCCGCGCGGGCCCTGGGCCGGATCGGCCCGCTGGTCCTGGACCTCCTGCCGCACGGCGAGGAGGCCCGCGGCGACGACGCCCACCTGTCGGTGATCGCGGCCCTGGAGACGGGTCCGGAGGCCGTCGGCTACCTCGCCCGCTACGCCCGCCACCCGGACGAGCGGGTCCGCGAGCGGCTGACCCGTTCGTGGGGGCTGTTCGACCCGGGCCAGTACGCAGCCGAGGTGCTCGCGCGCATGGAGCCCCCGCCCCGCTACCTCTCCGTCGAATCCGATGCCCTGCTCGCCGCGCTGGCGCGCTTCACCGGCCCGCCCGACCTGTTCGTCCGGCACGGGGTGACCCGGGGCGCCCTGACCCGCTTCCTGGCCCGCCAGCCGGTGTCGGGGCTGACGCTGTGGAGCTTCCCGGGAGGGCCCGACGCGGAGTTCCTGCGCGGACAGAGAGCGCTGCGGCGCCTCACCGTCAACCACTGGTCCGAGCTGCGGAGCCTGGAACCGCTGCACGGGCTGCCGCTGGAGGACGTGTCCCTCTACCTGGGCAGCGCCCTCCCCCTCGGCCCGGCGATCGCCTCCTGGACCCGACTGCGCCGGCTCAGCCTGTTCGCGGCGGCGGGCCAGTGGTCCTTCCACGACGCCTCCGGCGCGACGCACCTGGAGGAGATCGAGCTGACCGAGGCGGACCCGGACCTGGCCGGTCTGGGCCGGCTCGAGAGCCTGCGGCGGCTGTGGCTCGGCTACGGCTGGCGCCCCGGCGGGAACGCCGCGTGGGCGGAGCTCTCCGCCCTGAGGAACCTCCGGGAGATCGCCGTGTCCCCCGGGGTGCTGGCCGGCCTCGCCGAGTGCGCGGACCTGCCCTCGCTGCGGAGCGTGATGTTCTACGACGACGAGGAACCGTGGGAGGACGGGATCGAGGAGCGGCTGCGGCGCCGCTTCCCGGAGGCCGAGCTCCACGTGGTGCCGCAGACCTACGGCTGACGGCCGCGGCCCCTCGGCCTGCCGTCACGTCACACAAAGGGGGCGGCCCCGGAACCTCTCGGTTCCGGGGCCGCCCCTTTGCACGGTCGATCCGCGGCTAGCCGCTACGCGCCCTTCGACAGGTCCGGGCCGGAGCCCGTGGCCTCGATCGGGGGAAGGTCCGAGATCGGGGTCTTCTCCTCGCCGCGGAAGGTGAACTTGGCTTCCTCGCCCTCACCCTCCTTGCCGACGACCACGATGTGACCGGGACGCAGCTCGCCGAAGAGGATCTTCTCCGACAGGACGTCCTCGATCTCCCGCTGGATCGTGCGACGCAGCGGGCGGGCACCCATGATCGGGTCGTAGCCGCGCTTGGCGAGCAGTGCCTTGGCCTCGGCGCTGAGCTCGATGCCCATGTCGCGGTCCTTCAGGCGGTCGTCGACCTTGGCGATCATCAGGTCGACGATCTGGACGATGTCTTCCTCGGTGAGCTGGTGGAAGACGACCGTGTCGTCGACGCGGTTGAGGAACTCGGGCCGGAAGTGCTGCTTGAGCTCTTCGTTGACCTTCGCCTTCATCCGGTCGTATCCGGTCTTGGTGTCGCCCACGGCAGCAAAGCCGAGGTTGAAGCCCTTCGAGATGTCCCGCGTACCCAGGTTGGTCGTCATGATGATGACCGTGTTCTTGAAGTCCACGACCCGGCCCTGGGAGTCGGTCAGACGACCGTCTTCCAGGATCTGGAGAAGGGAATTGAAGATATCCGGGTGCGCCTTCTCGACCTCGTCGAAGAGGACGACGGAGAACGGCTTCCGGCGGACCTTCTCGGTCAGCTGGCCGCCCTCTTCGTAGCCCACGTAGCCGGGGGGCGAACCGAAGAGACGGGAAACCGTGTGCTTCTCGCTGAACTCCGACATGTCGAGGGAGATCAGCGCGTCCTCGTCGCCGAAGAGGAATTCGGCGAGCGTCTTGGAGAGCTCGGTCTTACCGACACCGGACGGGCCGGCGAAGATGAACGAGCCACCGGGACGCTTCGGGTCCTTCAGACCCGCACGGGTCCGGCGGATCGCCTGGGAGAGCGCCTTGATGGCGTCCTTCTGACCGATGACGCGACGGTGGAGCTCGTCCTCCATGCGCAGGAGCCGCGAGGACTCCTCCTCGGTCAGCTTGAACACCGGAATGCCGGTCGCGGTCGCGAGGACTTCGGCGATGAGCTCGCCGTCGACCTCGGCGACGACGTCCATGTCGCCGGCCTTCCATTCCTTCTCGCGCTTGGCCTTCGCCGCCAGCAGCTGCTTCTCCGAATCACGGAGGGAAGCCGCCTTCTCGAAGTCCTGGGAGTCGATGGCCGACTCCTTGTCGCGACGCACGTTCGCGATCTTCTCGTCGAACTCACGGAGGTCCGGCGGCGCGGTCATCCGGCGGATGCGCATCCGGGAGCCGGCCTCGTCGATCAGGTCGATCGCCTTGTCCGGGAGGAAGCGGTCCGAGATGTACCGGTCGGCCAGGGTGGCCGCCTGCACGAGGGCCTCGTCCGTGATGGAGACGCGGTGGTGGGCCTCGTAGCGGTCGCGCAGGCCCTTGAGGATCTCGATGGTGTGCTGGAGGGAAGGCTCCGCCACCTGGATCGGCTGGAAACGGCGCTCGAGAGCGGCGTCCTTCTCAAGGTGCTTGCGGTACTCGTCGAGCGTCGTGGCGCCGATGGTCTGGAGCTCACCACGGGCCAGCATGGGCTTCAGGATGCTGGCGGCGTCGATCGCGCCCTCGGCGGCTCCCGCACCCACGAGGGTGTGGAGCTCGTCGATGAACAGGATGATGTCGCCGCGGGTGCGGATCTCCTTGAGCACCTTCTTGAGGCGCTCCTCGAAGTCACCGCGGTAGCGGGAACCGGCGACCAGGGCACCCAGGTCGAGGGTGTAGAGGTGCTTGTCCTTGAGGGTCTCGGGCACCTCGCCCTTGACGATCGCCTGGGCCAGGCCCTCGACGACGGCGGTCTTGCCGACGCCGGGCTCGCCGATGAGGACCGGGTTGTTCTTGGTCCGGCGGGACAGCACCTGCATGACCCGCTCGATCTCCTTCTCGCGCCCGATGACCGGGTCGAGCTTGGATTCGCGAGCAGCCTGGGTGAGGTTGCGGCCGAACTGGTCCAGGACGAGCGAGGTCGAGGGGGTTCCCTCGGCCGGGCCGCCGGCGGCCGCCGACTCCTTGCCGCCTCCGGAGTAGCCGGAGAGCAGCTGGATGACCTGCTGCCTGACTCGGTTGAGATCGGCGCCCAGCTTCACGAGGACCTGGGCGGCGACGCCCTCGCCCTCGCGAATGAGGCCGAGCAGGATGTGCTCGGTGCCGATGTAGTTGTGGCCGAGCTGGAGGGCCTCTCGGAGCGAAAGCTCCAGGACCTTCTTCGCCCGCGGGGTGAAGGGGATGTGGCCGGAAGGGGCCTGCTGCCCCTGTCCGATGATCTCCTCAACCTGCTGGCGAACAGCCTCGAGCGAAATCCCGAGGCTCTCCAGGGCCTTAGCGGCGACACCCTCACCCTCGTGGATCAAGCCCAGGAGGATGTGCTCGGTGCCGATGTAGTTGTGGTTGAGCATCCGGGCTTCTTCCTGAGCCAGGACGACAACCCGCCGCGCGCGGTCGGTGAACCTCTCGAACATCGTTTATCGCTCCTCAGAGCGGTCGGGCAGTTCGGGGTCGGTCCCCGCCCTGTCCTTCCGCATGCTAGTCCCGCGGGGCGGGACAGCTCATTCCAACTGCCGACATCCGTCCGCGGCTCACCCTCACGTCCGTGGGAAAACCCGGCTGTAAGTGCCGACAACTGCTCCAACCCGATGGTGCGAGACGATGTTCCCGCAGGCCAGGCAGATACCCGTCACACGTGTACGCCGATGGCGAACGGAAGCCCGTCACAGACACCGAAAAACAGCGTGTCGCCCCCGTCCACTAGGAATGTCTTACCCGTGTGGAGCGCCAGTTCACGTCGGTGGACGACGGATCCCTCCGCTACGGGCGAACAGACCTCCGTCCCGAATGTGGGACTCCGCCCTGACGGATGTTTACGTTCCGCATCGACATGAGTGCGGTACGTCACATCGCGCGTAACTCCGGAGCGTTTCCGCAGTTGCTCCGGTCATGGCTCTCACCGCGCCGCCCTTCACCGTCCCGCTCCCCCGCGCCCCGTTCGAAAGAGGGTCCGATCCTGCGGCCTGGTACGAACGCGTGCTCGGCTGGACCGTGGCCGGGGGGCCGCCCGGGCAGCTGGTGACCGGGGTCCGGTTCGACGTACTGGAGCTGCCGGCCGACGCCGGGGCCGCCGTACTGCGGCGGCCCGTGGCCACGGGTCCGGTGGCGGTCACGGGCCGCAGGATGCGGTTCCTGGTGGCCGCGGGAGCCGCCGACGAGCTGGAGGGGCTGCTCGACTGGCTGGAGTGGGGCGGGGTCGCCCTGGATCTCGCCGCCCTGGGTGCGGGTGGCAGGATCACGGCTCCGGTGCCTCCCGGGCATCCGGTGGAAGCCGAGGGAAGCCCTCGGGGGGCCGCCGTGTGGCTGCGGCCCCCCGAGCAGGGGTGTGAGGCACTCCTGCCCGCCCTGCCCGCTCCCGGGCAGGGCTCCGGGCCCGCGCGCGGGCCCGATCTCGTACGCCTGGTCGCGGCGGCGGCGACGGAATGCCACCGGACGCGGCTCGGGCGGACCGTCCGGACGGGCCGGACCGATCAGGCCGTGGCCTTCTCGTAGGCGTCGCGGATCTCGGCGGGGACGCGGCCGCGGTCATTCACGCTGTAGCCGTGCGACTTGGCCCACGCGCGGATAACGGCGGTGTCCGGGTTACCCGCCGAAGTGGCGGCGCGGCCCTTGGTACGGCCGGTCGCGGCGCCGCGGCCACCGGTACGGCGACCGCCCTTGGTGTACGGGTCGAGCAGGCCGCGGAGCTTTTCAGCGTTGGCGGTGGTGAGGTCGATCTCGTAGGTCTTGCCATCCAGAGCGAACGTCACCGTCTCGTCCGCCTCGCCGCCGTCGAGGTCGTCGACAAGAAGGACCTGAACCTTCTGTGCCACCGGGATTTCCTTTCATCGAAAAGCAGTACGCGGAAAGGAAACCGCTTTTGCCTGGAAAACACAAACCCCCCGTGAGAGGTTCGGGTCCGCAACGGGATGGGAAACGTACGCGATTCGGACATAGGCCACACGTACGGGGGCCCTGGGAAAATCCCGCTTGATCGGTCAGAGGTGCAGAAGCATCCGGCTGTTGCCCAAGGTGTTCGGCTTCACTCGTTCGAGACCGAGGAACTCGGCGACGCCCTCGTCATAGGAACGCAGCAGCTCCATGTAGACATCCGTCTCGACCGGGGTCTCCCCGATCTCCACGAAGCCGTGCTTCGCGAAGAAGTCCACTTCGAAGGTCAGGCAGAATACTCGGCTCACACCGAGCCGACGGGCTGTCTGCAACAACTTGTCGAGCACGAGATGTCCGACTCCGACGCCCTTCAAGTCGCGGTCGACGGCGAGAGTCCGGACTTCGGCCAAGTCTTCCCACATCACGTGGAGTGCGCCGCAGCCCACCACTTGACCGTCGTCGTCGCGTTCCGCGACCCAGAACTCCTGGATGTCCTCGTAAAGGACGACCGGCGCTTTGTCCAGGAGGATGCGCTGCTGCACGTACTGGTCGAGCAGGCGGCGCAGCGCGGGAACATCGCCGGTGCGCGCTCGGCGGATCGTCACGGTTTTTGCATGTGCAGCGGAAAACTCACCCATGCCCGGACGTTATCGCCCCGGCTCGTCGCTCCGCCCGGCGGAGTCGCCTTCGGCGCCGTGATCCGCCGCGGCGGGAGGGGGCGCGGGATCCGCGGCGGTATCCGCCGCCGGCCCGGGGGCGGGCTCCACCGCGGGTTCCGCCGGCTGAACGATGCGGACGGCGTCCCGCAGGGCCTCCCGCTGTTCGGCCGACATCATGCCGAAGAAGGCCACGAGGGCGGCGGCGGGGTTGTCACTCGTGGACCAGGCCTCGTTCATCAGTGCGGCCGAGTAGGCGGCGCGGGTGGAGACCGCCGTATATCGATAGGCGCGGCCTTCCGCTTCCCGGCGGACCCAGCCCTTCTGGTGAAGATTGTCCATAACGGTCATGACCGTGGTGTACGCGATGGACCGTTCCTGCTGCAGGTCTTCCAGGACTTCGCGAACGGTGACCGGGCGGTTCCACTGCCACACCCGCGTCATGACTGCGTCTTCGAGTTCTCCCAAGGGGCGAGGCACATCAGCACGATAGTGCGGGATGTCGGGAATTGCCCGGCTATTCGGGCGGCAACGCGCGAAAAATCCGGGTGCGCCGTCCCGACGCGCACAGGGGGCGTACGGCCCGGAAGCCGTACGCCCCGCGTGTGCGTCAGAGCCCTCGGAGGGGGCTACTTCTGGGCAGGGGACTGCTGCTGGGCGGCCTCGGCACGGGCGAGCACGGCGTCGACCACCGCGTCCTCCTTGCCCTTGTTGGCGCCGCCCTGGCTCTTCACGATCGTCACGACGAGCGCAATGAAGAACACGGCCATCACGAAGGGGGGCACGAGCGCGGAAACGTAGTCCATGCCCCAAGCCTAGCTACCCGGCCGCGCGTCCGGCCGCCGGGGGCGGGCCGGGCTTGCGGCGCGGCGGGAACACCTCGCCGGGGGTCGGGACGGGCCGTGCGGGCCGGTCGTCGGGCCGCGGCTCCGCGGGCTCCTTCTCCTTGCCCGAGCCCGAGCCGGAACCCGAGCCGGAGCCGGACCCCGCGCCGGCTCCCGGACCCGAGCCGCCGGCGATGGCCAGCAGCCGGGTCCGCGGCGCGGGCGCGGTGGACAGCCTGCGGCGTACCGACCGCTCCGCGACGGCCTGCGCCCGCTCGAGCAGGGCGGCCGCGACCGGGTTGGCGCGCAGGGCCCGCAGGGCGGCGAGGTCGTCCGGCACCGGCTCGTACCCGGCGGCCAGGGCGTCCTGCAGCAGTTCCAGGTAGCCGGAGAGGCTCCCCGGCAGCGCGGCTCTGTACCGCACGAGGTCGGCGAGGAGGAACGCTCTGAGCCGACCCGCCTCCTGCACCGCGTCGTCCACCGACGCCGCCAGGCGCAGGCATTCCTGGACCTCCATGGCCGTCAGAGGGGCCGTGGAGGACTGAAGGGCGTGAGCGAGCGAACGCCTGAGCACGTGAAGCTCATCAGCGCTGAACGCCATGCCGCCGCGGGATCCGTAGGGCGTGGGCATGGGCAGAAGATACGCGCTAATCGGACAAAATCCCTTGACTGGACACGGACGCGGCGCGGCGCGACCGGCCAGGTGGAGCAATCAGCCCGTCCGCTTGATCACGCCGAGGAAGTCCGCCCAGGCGGCCTGGGTGGTGGCGAGGACGAGGTGGGCCGGGTCCGCGCGGTCGGCCACGCGGACCAGGGTGCCGGGGGCGGCGCTGACGTACACGCAGTTGTCCCCCTCGCCGCAGAACGAGGACTTCTGCCAGGCGGTCCGTTCGGTCATGGTGTCTCCTCCGTTCACGGGCGCGTGGGGCGCCGTGGACGAGCTCCCGGTGTTTCTCGTGGAAGGACGTTATCCCCGCGCCGGGCTCCCGCCTCCTGTTTCCGCGGAATTTCCCCCGCGCGTCCGCGGCCGGGCCGGAGCGGCACCCCCGCCGTGCCGGGGCCGGGCGGAGGCCCTCCGGGGGCCCGCACGGGCTCCGGCCGGGACCACGCGTACGGGCGTGGTCCCGGCCGGAGCCGGACGCGTACGGCGGGGCCCGCCGGCCGTGGGACGGCGGGCGGGCCGGCGCTACGCGAAGTGCGGAGCGTTGCGCTCGTAGACCAGGCGCAGGCCGATCAGGGTCAGCCAGGGCTCGTGGTCGTCGATGACCGACGCCTCCCCGAGGACCATGGGGGCCAGGCCGCCCGTGGCGATGACGCGGACGTCGTCCGGATCTCCGTTCGGGCCCGCGAGCTCCTTCGCCATCCGGGCGACGACCCCGTCGACCTGGCCGGCGAAACCGTAGACCACGCCCGACTGCATCGCCTCGACCGTGGACTTGCCGATGACGTTGCGGGGGCGGGCCAGCTCGATCTTGCGGAGCTGGGCGCCGCGTACGCCGAGGGCCTCCATGGAGATCTCGATGCCCGGGGCGATCACCCCGCCCACGTACTCGCCCTTGGCGGACACCGCGTCGAAGGTGGTCGCCGTACCGAAGTCGACGACGATCGCCGGGCCGCCGTAGAGCTCGACGGCGGCGACCGCGTTGATGATGCGGTCCGCGCCGACCTCCTTCGGGTTGTCCGTGAGGATCGGCACCCCGGTCTTGACCCCGGGCTCCACGAGGACCGCGGGCACGTCCCCGTAGTAGCGGCGGGTGACCTCGCGCAGCTCGTGCAGCACCGACGGCACCGTGGAGCAGATCGCGATGCCGTGGATGCCGTCGCCCAGCTCGGTGCCGAGCATCGGGTGCATGCCCATCAGCCCTTGCATGAGCACGGCCATCTCGTCGGCCGTGCGGCGCGGGTCGGTCGAGATGCGCCAGTGCTCGACGATCTCGTCACCGTCGAACAGGCCCAGCACCGTCTGGGAGTTGCCCACATCGATGGTGAGGAGCATCGGCTACACCGCCTCGCGCAGATCGAGACCGATGTCCAGGATCGGGGCGGAGTGGGTGAGCCCGCCGACCGCGAGGAAGTCGACGCCCGTCTCGGCGTAGGCGCGGGCGGTGTCCAGGACCAGGCGGCCCGAGGACTCCAGTGCGGCGCGGCCCGCGACCAGGGCGACGGCCTGAGCGGTCTGCTCCACGGTGAAGTTGTCCAGCAGGATCAGACCCGCGCCGGCCTCCAGGACCTCGCCGACCTGCTCCAGGGTGTCGACCTCGACCTCGATCGGGACCTCCGGGAAGGCCTCCCGCACGGCGTTGAAGGCCTGGGCGACGCCGCCGGCCGCCACCACGTGGTTGTCCTTGACCAGCGCCGCGTCCGACAGCGACATGCGGTGGTTGGTACCGCCGCCGCAACGCACCGCGTACTTCTCCAGGGAGCGCAGGCCCGGGGTGGTCTTGCGGGTGTCGCGGACCTTGGTGGCGGTGCCCTCCAGGGCGTCGACCCAGCGGCGGGTCTCCGTCGCGATGCCCGACAGGCGGCACACGATGTTGAGGGCGCTGCGCTCGCCGGTCAGCAGGTCGCGGGTGCGCGAGCGCACGGACAGCAGCACCTGCCCGGCCTTGACGACGTCGCCGTCCTCCGCGTGGCGCTCCACCTCGAAGGACTCGGTGCAGACGACCGAGAACACGGCCTCGGCGATGCGCAGGCCCGCCACGACGCCGTCCTCGCGGGCGACGAAGTCGGCGATGGCCTCGGCCTCTTCGGGGACGGTGGCGACGGTGGTGACGTCCTCTCCGCCGTCGAGGTCCTCGGAGAGCGCCATGTGCGCGATGTCCTCGACCTCGATGGCGTCCAGGCCCGCCTCCTCGAGCAGCTCGACGAGGGCCGGGTCGAGGCCGGACTCCTCGCCCTCGCCGCAGGCGCAGTCGTCGCCGCAGCCGCCCTCGTTCTGGCCGGCGAGGGGGAGTTCGTTGTGGTCGTGCTCGTGCGTGCTCACGGTTACTGCTCCAGGCTGTCGTTGCTCAGGGGGATCTGTACGGACGGGAAGTCCGCCGATTCTGTGGGGGTGACGACCAGGGCCCGTCGCTCCGCCTCCGAAAGGCGTACGACGAGGTGGCGGCGCCAGACGGCGTCGTCCCGGTCGGGGTGGTCCTCGCGCCAGTGGCACCCGCGGGTCTCCGCGCGCTCCTGGGCGGCGGCGACCAGCACCCGGGCGACGCACAGCAGATTGGTGGCCTCCCAGGTCTCGGTGCCGGGGACGGCCGTCTTGCCCCGGGTCTCCAGCTCGCCGGCGGCCGTCGCGTACAGGGCCTCGAGCGCGGCGGCGGCCCGGCGCAGCGACGCGGCGGAGCGCAGTACGCCCGCGCCGTCCGTCATGATGCGCTGGATCTCGTAGCGCGCCTCGGCGGGCTGGAGGGGGCCGGTGGCCGGGACGGGGAGGGCGGGGGCGGCCGGACCGGCGGGGCCGGTGCCGGGCACGGCCCGCGCGATGATGTCGTCGGCGATGCGCTCGGCGAAGACCAGCCCCTCCAGCAGGGAGTTGGAGGCCAGCCGGTTCGCGCCGTGCACGCCGGTGCAGGCGACCTCGCCGCACGCGTACAGGCCGGGGACGGTCGTGCGCCCGTGCAGGTCGGTGCGTACGCCGCCGGAGGCGTAGTGCGCGGCCGGGGCCACGGGAATGGGCTCGGTGACCGGGTCGATCCCGTGGGAGCGGCAGGCGGCGAGGATGGTCGGGAAGCGGTGCTCCCACATGTGCGCGCCGAAGTGCCGGGCGTCCAGGTACATGTGCTGCGTACCCTGCTCCTGCATGCGGCGCATGATGCCCTTGGCGACGATGTCGCGGGGCGCGAGCTCGGCGAGCTCGTGCTGGCCGGTCATGAAGCGGACGCCGTCGGCGTCGACGAGGTACGCGCCCTCGCCGCGCACGGCTTCCGACACCAGGGGCTGCTGGCCTTCGGCGTCGGGGCCGAGGAAGAGCACGGTGGGGTGGAACTGCACGAACTCGAGGTCGGAGACCTCCGCGCCGGCGCGCAGCGCGAGCGCGACCCCGTCGCCGGTGGAGACGGACGGGTTGGTGGTCGCGGAGAAGACCTGGCCCATGCCGCCGGTCGCGAGGATCACGGCGGGAGCGCGGACCGCACCGACCCCGTCGTGCTGTCCCTCGCCCATGACGTGCAGCGTGACGCCGGCGGTACGGCCCCGCTCGTCCTGGAGGAGGTCGAGGACGAGCGCGTTCTCGACGGTCTCGATGCCGGCCGCGTGGACGGCTTCGACGAGCGCCCGCGAGATCTCCGCGCCCGTGGCGTCGCCGCCCGCGTGCGCGATGCGGCGGCGGTGGTGGCCGCCCTCGCGGGTCAGCTCGATCTCACCGGTCTCGGCCGAGGTGTCGAAGACGGCTCCGGCCTCGATGAGGCGGCGTACGGCGCCGGGGCCCTCGGTGACCAGGAGGCGTACGGCGGCTTCGTCGCACAGGCCGGCACCGGCGACGAGGGTGTCCTCGAGGTGCTGTTCGGGGGTGTCCCCGTCGCCGAGGGCCGCGGCGATGCCGCCCTGGGCCCAGCGGGTGGAGCCGTCGTCGAGGCGGGCCTTGGTGACCACGACCGTACGGCGGCCCGCGGCGGCGCAGCGCAGTGCGGCGGTCAGGCCCGCGACTCCGGATCCGACGACCACGACGTCGGCGTCGACGGCCCAGCCGGGGGCCTGGGCGTGCAGCCGTATGCCGGTGCCGGTGGTGGTGCCCGCCTTTGCGGGACCTCTGCCTGGGGTGCTCACGCGTGTGCTCCGAACTCCAATGGAATGTTGTCGATCAGCCGGGTCGTGCCCACTTTCGCGGCGACGGCCAGCACGGCCTGCCCGGTGAAGCCGGGGCCTGCCTCGGTGAAGTCCTGGGGGTCGATCAGCGCCAGGTAGTCCAGTACGAGGGGCGGGTCGTGGCGGCCCGCCTCCTCCAGTACGTGCCGCGCGGCGGCACGTACGGCGTCGGGGAGTCCGGCGCCCGCCGCGGAGACGGCGTGCGCGTCGGCGGAGGCGCGGATCTCGCCGAGCCGGGCCAGAGCGGTGGCCCGCTCGTCGCCGGCCGGCGGGGCCTGGGCCTCGGCGCGGGCACGCAGCGCGGCCTGGGCCGCGAGCCGGTCGCGACCGGCGAACAGGGCGCGGGAGAGGGCGAGGGCGGTGTGCCGCTCCGTGCCGGAGAGGTAGCGGTTGCGGGAGGACAGCGCGAGCCCGTCGTCCTCACGGACGGTCGGCACGCCTACCACCTCCACCGGGAAGTTCAGGTCCGTGACCATCCGCCGGATCAGGGCGAGTTGCTGCGCGTCCTTCTGGCCGAAGAGCGCCAGGTCGGGGCGGGTGAGGTGGAGCAGCTTGGCGACGACGGTCAGCATGCCGTCGAAGTGGCCGGGGCGGGTGGCCCCTTCGAGGCGCTCGCCCATCGGGCCGGCGCTGATCCGCACCTGGGGGTCACCGCCCGGGTAGACCTCTTCCACGGCGGGGGCGAACACCGCGTCGGCGCCCGCCTCTTCGGCCAGGGCCAGGTCGGCGTCGAGGGTGCGGGGGTAGCGGTCGAGGTCCTCGTTCGCCCCGAACTGGAGGGGGTTGACGAAGACGGTGACCACGACCTGGCCGTCGGGGCCGGCCTGGGCGCGGGCGGCGCGGACCAGGGTGGCGTGGCCCTCGTGGAGGGCGCCCATGGTCATGACCACGGCGCGGCGGCCGGTGCGGGGGAGCTCGTGCAGCTCGTCGGCGGTGTCGAGGAGGATCACCGGTCACCGCCTCCGGGGCCGTCGCGGCCGTCGAGGCCCGGGTCCTCGGCGCCGTCGGCGAGGACGCCGAGGAGGTCCTCGGCGAGCTCGGGCTTGAGCAGGCCGTGCGCGAGGGCCCGGTCGGCGGTCGAGCGGGCCATCGCGAGGTAGCCGGCGACCGTGGCCGGGGCGTGCTTGCGCAGCTCCGAGACGTGCACGGCGACGGTACCGGCGTCGCCGCGGGCCACCGGTCCGGTCAGGGCCGCGTCACCCGAGCGCAGGGCGTTGTCCAGGGCCGCGCCCAGCAGCGGGCCGAGCATCCGGTCGGGGTGCTCCACGCCGGCCTTGTGGAGCAGCTCCATCGACTGGGCGACCAGGGTGACCAGGTGGTTCGCGCCGAGGGCGAGGGCCGCGTGGTAGAGCGGGCGGTTCGTCTCCGCGATCCACTCGGGCTCCCCGCCCATCTCGATGACCAGGGCCTCCGCGGCGAGCCGCAGCTCGTCGGGGGCGGTCACCCCGAAGGAGCAGCCGGCGAGGCGCTGCACGTCGACCTCGGTGCCGGTGAAGGTCATCGCCGGGTGCAGGGCCAGCGGCAGGGCGCCCGCGCGGCGGGCCGGGTCGAGCACGGAGACCCCGTACCGCCCGGAGGTGTGCACGAGGAGCTGTCCGGGCCGGACGGCCCCGGTCTCGGCGAGGCCCTGCACCAGCGGCGGCAGCGCGTCGTCGGGGACGGTCAGCAGGACGAGGTCGCTGGCCTGGAGGACCTGCGCGGGCGGGACGACCGGCACGCCCGGCAGCATGCGCTCGGCGCGGCGGCGGGAGGCGTCGGAGACCCCGGACACGGCGACGGGCCGGTGCCCGGTCTGCTGGAGGGCGCGGGCCAGCGCGGGGCCGACCCGGCCGGCTCCGACGACGCCGACGGAGAGCCTGGCAGGGCGCTCCGCCTGAGGAGATGTGTTCACGCGGGGAAGGCCTTCCGTTCCAGTCCGCAGGGGGTACCGGACGATACGTCGCCATGCTAGCCCCTGGGCGTGTTGGCCGGTCGGCGATGATCGGGGCATGAACGAGGACACGGAAGCGGTGGCGGGTCGGGCGGCCGGGCGGGATCCGGGCGGGACGGCGGACCGGGGCGCGGAAGGGGCCGCGGGCCGGTACGCCGGCCGGGACTCCGACGGGAGCGCCGGGCGGGACCCGGAGCGGGCCCCGGAGCCGGCCCCGGAGCCGGCCCCGCAGCAGGCCCCGCAGCAGGCCGCAGAGCGGACCCCGGCGCAGGCCCGCGGCCAGGGCGCCGAGGAGGCCGCGGAGGCCGCGGACGAGTCGGCCGTGGCCGAGGCCGCCGAGGAGATCGCCGCGCGGGCGGCCGAGGAGCGGGCCGAGGAGTTCTCCGGGCGGCTCCTGGCCGCCGGCCGGGCCGCCCGGCGGAAGCTGTCGCACAGCCTGCGGGAGGCGACCATGGCCGGGCTGCTGGCGGAGCTGGGCGCGCTGGCCCCGGACCCGGACGAGCCGGCCGACGTCTACGGCGACGCGGTCGTGGCCCGGCTGGAGCGCCGGGTCGCCGAGCTCCTGGGCACCGAGGACGCGGCGTTCTTCCCGACCGGGACCATGGCCCAGCAGATCGCGCTGCGCTGCTGGGCCGGGCGGACCGGGAACCCGGTGGTCGCCCTGCATCCGATGAGCCATCCGGAGCGCTGGGAGGGGGGCGCGGTGTCGGTCGTCTCCGGGCTGCGGACCGTGCACCCCACGGGCGAGCCGCGCCAGCCGACGGCCTCGGAGATCGCCGAGCTGGCGGAGCCGTTCGGGACGCTGATGCTGGAGCTGCCCCTGCGCGACGCCGGTTTCCTGCTGCCCACCTGGGAGGAACTGTCGGCGCTGGTGGCCACCGCCCGGGAGCGGGACGCGGTGGTCCACTTCGACGGCGCCCGGCTGTGGGAGGCGACCACGCACTTCGGGCGGTCCCTGCCCGAGATCGCCGCGCTGGCGGACTCCGTCTACGTCTCCTTCTACAAATCGCTGGGCGGCCTGAGCGGGGCGGCCCTCGCCGGTCCGGCCTCGCTCGTCGCGGAGGCCAGGGTCTGGCGCCACCGGTACGGCGGCCAGGTCTTCCGCCAGTTCCCCGCCGCGCTCTCGGCCCTGGCCGGGCTGGAGCGGGAACTGCCGAAGCTCCCGTCCTACGTCGCCCAGGCGCGGCGGGTCGCGGCCGCGCTGTCCGCGGCCCTGGCCGCCTGCGAGGTCCCCTGGTTCCGGGTCAACCCGCGGGCTCCGCACACCCACCAGTTCCAGGTCTGGCTCCCGTACGACGCGGACCGCCTCACGGAGGCGGGCGTCCGGCTGGCGGAGGAGACGGGCACGGTCCTCTTCCGCCGCTGGTCCCCCGACGGCCCGCCCGGCCTCTCGGTGACGGAGGTGGAGGTGACGGAGCCGGGGCTGTCGTGGACGGAGGCGGACGTGACCAGGGCCGTCACCGACTTCGTGGCCCGCATCCGGTGACGCCGGCCCGGCGGCCCGGACGGGCGCGGCCGACGGCGCAAGGCGCGGACTCACCCCCTCGGCCGCGCCGGGCGCACCGGTCGGCCGAGCCCGTCAACCGGCGTACTGCGGAGCGCCGCCGCGGAGCCCGTCCGCGGGCCGGTGGGATCCGGCGCCCGACGCGCCGGCGGCTCGTCCCCGCCGCCCGTGACCCCCGCTCCCGGTCACCCGTCCGGACGGGGCTGCCTGTCACCCGTACGGGAGCAGCGGCCCGTCACCCGTACGGGAGAGGCCCCCTGCACCGGCCGCCCGGTCCCGTCAACCGCGTGGCCCGCGCCCGGGCAGAATGATGCGATGAGCGTCACCATCGACATCACCGGGCTCCCCGCGGAGCGGATCGGCTTCGCGCCGTCGCCGCTCGCGGAGCTCTGCATGGCGTTGCACGCGCTCTCACAGCCCGGCCACCACCCCGGGCTGGCCTCCTGGACCTCCGCCACCACGGCCGCGCTCGACCCCTGCATCGCGGACCGGCTGCTGGAGGGCGATTTCATGTGGCGCAGCTCCTTCGCCGACATCTTCATGCCGTTCGCCGGGATCCCCGGCGGCTCCGGCCGGCCCGGCGCGACGCTGGCCGAGGAGCTCGACCTGCTGGACCGGCTGGACGACGAGCGGTTCGTGTCGGCCGCCCTGGAGCACTGCCGGCTGACCATGTACGACGGCGGCGTCGCACACTCGCCGCTCGCGGATCCGCTCGCCCGCGCGAAGGCGCTGGAGTCGGCCTCGGCGCGCGGGCCGCAGCAGCTCGCCTTCGCCGTGCGGGTGCTCGACGACACCGCCGGCGTCCGGGTGTGGCTGCGCCGGCTGCTGGAGGACTGCGACGAGGCCTTCTTCGCGGAGACCTGGAACCGGATCGAGCCCCGGCAGAGCGCGGACGCCCGCCACAAGACGGAGCTGCTGCGCCGTAAGGGGCTCCCGGCCACGCTCAAGGAGGTCTCCTCGGCGCTGAGCCTCGACGAGGGGCTGACCACCCTCTCGGTGGACAAGATGGTGCACGGCTCCACGACCGCCACCGATCCCCGAATAGGCGACGGCCTGCTGTTCGTCCCGACGAACTTCGGCTGGCCGCACCTGCTGGTGCTGCACGCCCCCGGCTGGCGGCCGGTCGTCCACTACCCGCTCGGCTCTCCCGAACTGGCCTCGTCCCCGGGGTCGGTGGAGCTGCTCCAGCGGCGCATGGAGGCTCTGGCCCATCCGATGCGGATGATGCTGTGCCGCAGCCTGGCACGTGCCCCGTACACGACCGGCGAGCTGGCGGCCGCGTACGGGATCACCGCGCCGGAAGTGTCGCGCCATCTGGCGGTGATGAAGAAGGCCGGGCTGCTCCAGACGCGCCGGCAAGGCCGTTACGTACAGCACCAGTTGGAGCTGGCTGCGGTCGCCCGTATCGGTTCCGACTTCATCGAGGGCATCCTGCGGTAGTCCCGCGGCGGTACCCACAGCGGTCATTGGCCGGATTTCGACGGCTCGGATGCACCGATATACGGATTTCACAAACCGGAATCAGCGAAAACTCTGGCCACGGCCGCTACTTGCTGTCTAACGTGCGTCCACCACTCCCCCCACGCAACGCGCCCGAACTGCCTCAGCACCCGCACCAGCACTCGCTCTCGCACCCGTCGTGGAAGGACCTTGCATGCCCTCACGCCGTATAGCCGCAGCCACCGCCGCCCTGGCAGCCGCGGCACTCGTCTCCCCTCTGCTGCTCGCCGGTCCGGCCGGTGCCACCGGCAACCCGCAGAGCGACGCCGCCAAGGGTGACGCCCTGGCCAGGAAGCTGGTCAAGGAGGCGACCGGCAAGGGAGCCAACAACCACCTGAAGGTCCTGCAGGCCATCGCCGACTACAACAACGGCAACCGCGTGGCGGGTTCCAAGGGCCACGAGCAGTCGGCCAAGTACGTCGAGGCCGTGATGCGCGCGGCCGGCTACAAGGTCACCAGGAACGAATTCGACTTCGTGTACGTCGAGGCGATCGCCGAGAGCCTCAAGGTCAACGGCGCCGGGGGCCGCGACGTCCCGATCAAGGTGATGACGTACACCGCCAGCGGCCCGGAGAACGGCGTGACGGCCCCGGTCGCCGTCGCCCCCGTCGACGCGGACGGCACGAACGGCTGCGAGCCCGGCGACTTCGCCGCGGGCGCCTTCACCGGCAAGGTCGCCCTGATCAAGCGCGGCGGCTGCACCTTCGCGGTCAAGCAGGCGAACGCGGCGACGGCCGGCGCGGTCGGCGCCGTCATCTACAACAACACCGCGGGCGCCCTGAACGGCACCCTCGGGGCGGCCGACGCGGGCAAGGTCCCGACCGGCGGCGTCACCCAGGCGGACGGCGAGCGGCTCGCCGCCGAGGCCGCGGCCGGACCCGTCGAGGTCACCCTCGACATCCGCGAGTTCCACGAGGACCGCAAGACGTTCAACGTCATCGCGGAATCGCGGGGCGGCGACGAGGACAACACCGTCTTCCTCGGCGCGCACCTCGACTCCGTCGCGGCGGGCCCGGGGATCAACGACAACGGCTCCGGCTCGGCCGGCATCCTCCAGGTCGCGCAGCGCCTCGCGAGCAGCCAGACGAAGATCAAGAACAAGGTCAAGTTCGCCTGGTGGTCGGCGGAGGAGTTCGGCCTGCTCGGCTCCGACGCGTACGTCAGCGGGCTGAGCGACGCGCAGAAGAAGCAGATCAAGCTCTACCTGAACTTCGACATGATCGCCTCGCCGAACGCCGCGTACTTCGTCTACGACGGCGACGACTCGGACAAGGTCGGCTCGGGCCCCGGCCCGGAGGGCTCGGCCCAGTTGGAGAAGGGCATCACCGACTTCCTCGACGGCCGCGGCATCCCGCACGAGGGCTCCGACTTCACCGGCCGCTCGGACTACGGCCCGTTCATCGAGGCCGGCATCCCGTCCGGGGGTACGGACACGGGCGCGGAGGGCATCAAGACGGCCGCGCAGGCCGCCAAGTTCGGCGGTCAGGCGGACGTCGCGTACGACGTGAACTACCACGGCAAGGGCGACACGATCGCGAACATCGACCAGAAGGCGCTCGACATCAACGTCGACGTCATCGCGAACGCGGTCGGCCACTACGCGTACGACCTGGCGCCGCTGGCGCAGCCGGTGGTGTCGAAGCCCAGCACCGGATCCGGCACGGGCGGCGGCCTGCGCCCCGGCCACGACCACGACGCCACCTCGTAGTCGACGGGCGGTGACCGTCGGGCCGTAGGGGCAGCCGACGGGCGGTACGGGTGGGGGCGGCCGGGTACGGACCGGCCGCCCCCACCCGCGTGTTTCAGAACAGCGGGAGCTGGCCGGGATGCGGGCCCAGCGTGAAGCCGTCGAGCGTCGGGGCGGCCGCGCCGAGCATCACACGGGCCCGGGAACCGGGGCAGGAGACCAGGTCTCCGCGCCCCCGCCCGGCCGGCGGGTCGTGGCGGGCGATCCGCCCTGCGGTCACGGCGCAGTCGCGGCCGCAGGAGGGACAGGCTCGGCGCGGGGAGTGGGACATGCCCCCAGTCTGCCCTCCGTCGTGACGTCCGGGCCGCCCTCCGGCCGCGCTCCTCCTCGTCCCGCCCCTCTCCCCGGCCCCGCCCTCGCCCCCGCTCGCGCCCCGTCAGCCGCGCCGAGTCTCCAGCCAGGTCTCGTGGGCGCGGCTCACCCGGGCCCACAGCGCCGCGCGGTCGGCGGGGGTCAGGTCGTCGAGTTCCAGTCCGAAGAGGCCTTCCAGGGTGGCGTAGAACTCCTCCGGGCCGTCCAGCACCCGTTCCGTGTTCCCCTTCACGGGGTCGACCCGGCTCAGCACCCGCCCGCGCAGCGCGTCGATGCCGTCCGCGTCGCGCCGCAGGACGGCGAAGGCCCGTACGAATCCGGAGTCCTCGGAGGTCGACAGCCGGACGTGCTCGGCCTCGAAGTCGGCCGTCCCGGCGGGTTCCGCGCGGAAGCTCACGACGGGGGCGGAGCTGCCCGGGTGGCGGTAGACCCACGCCGGCCGGTCCTCGCCCCCCGCCGGCTCCGGCCGCTCCAGGGAGTAGCCGAACGCGCCCTGTCCGTAGGAGCCTTCGCGCAGCGGCAGCGGCTCGTGCGGGCCGTCGCCGAGGCCGGCGTCCACGTAGTACTCCGCCCCGTCGACCCGGACGGTGAGCACCAGGTGGTCGCCGCTCACGCCCCGCTCGGCGGACGCGGACTCGGACTCCTTGTACACGCCGCCGAGATGGCGGGTGACGTCGTAGCCGAGGCGGCCGAGGAGCGCCGCGAAGGCGCCGTTGAGGTGGAAGCAGTACCCGCCGCGGCCGGCGGCGAAGCGGCGCACCGACAACTCGGGGTCGATCCCGGCCGGCCGGCCGAGCTGGATGTCGAGGTTCTCGTACGCGATGCGCTCCAGGTGGGCCCGCTGGAGGGCGAACAGCCCCTCCGCGGAGGGGGCGCCGGGGGGCTCGGTGATACCGAGCCGCCGCAGGTAGGCCGAGTAGGCGTCGGCTATGCCGGAAGTCATGCGGGGCAGCCTAAGGGCTGGTCCGACACGGGAGGGCCGGCCGCGATTCGACGATCACGCGGTGCGGGCGGTGCGGGCGGCGCGGGCGGAGGATCCCGTCCCGTGCGGCCCGGCGACCCCAGCCGCCCGGGGCAGTGTGCCTAGCCCGGCCAGCGGCCGACGCCCACCGGCTGGACGAGCCAGCCGAAGTCGCCGAGCCCGCCGCGGGCGGTGAGTTCGGCGGCCTCCCCCGCCAGGGACAGCGCGCGGACGTACGCCGCCGGGTCGCTCGAGGCCAGCGCGAGCGGCGGCCGCGCCCCCGAGACGCCGAGGGCGCCCAGTGCCTCGCGCTGGGTCAGCAGCGCGGCCCCCGGCCCCGCGCACGCGTCCAGCGCCACGTGGGCGGTGACGTCGCAGCTGCCGTCGGGGACGGGCGCGACCTCCCGCCCGGCCCGGAACCCGGTCAGCGTGCCGTACGGCGGCCGGGTGTCCCGGGTGTGGGCGTAGTCCACCGCCACCGCGAGACCCCGGTCCACCGTCGCGACGGCCGCCGCCCAGGCCTCGTCGCGCGGCCTGCCGATCTCCGCCCGGCCCGCGCCGGGCCACCACCGGTCCAGCCAGGCCCGGTCCCTGCCGTCCACCGGGCCGCCCGCGCTCTGCGTACCGTCCCGCGCGACCTCGACGTACCGTCCGTCCTCGGCGAGGTCCACCGGGACGTTGTCGAGCCATTCGTTGGCGAAGAGCAGCCCCCGCGTCCCCCCGGGCGGCTCGTCGGTCCACCGGATCCGCCCGTCGAGGCCGTCCGGCCGCCCGGCCCGCTCCACCCCGTACGGCCGCACCCGCGCCGCCGTACCCGCCGGCAGTTGCGCCAGCACCCCGGCCAGCAGTTCCCCCCGCCCGGCCCCCACATCGACCAGGTCCAGCTCCTGCGGGCGGCCGAGCTCCTCGTCCACCCACAGCAGCAGCCGGGCCACGGCGCGCGCGTAGAGCGGGGAGGCGTGCACGGAGGTGCGGAAATGCCCGGCGGGACCGGGCCCGCCGGGGCGGACGTAGAACCCCCCGGGCCCGTACAGCGCGCGCTCCATCGCCGTCCGCCAGCGGACGGGCCGCGCCCGTTCCGCTCCGTCTGCCGTGCGTTCACCCTGAGTGCTCATCGCGGAAAGGTTATGGCGCCTCCACCTCCGGTAGTACTCCCCCCGCATCCGGATCGCCCCTCTGGTTGACTCCAGCACCTATCCGCTGTCCCTACTCTGGGTTACGTGCAGCGTCTCTACGACTTCCTCCGCAGACACCCGACGGGCGTCGACAGCTTCTGGGCTGTCCTCCTGTTCGGGGTGTCGATGACGAACGTCGTGGGCGAGCCCGCCCTGGACACCGGGCTCAAGCTGGCCGCCGTACCCCTGGCCGTCGCGCTGAGCACGGCCGTGGCACTGCGCCGCAAGTGGACCCAGCAGATGTTCTGGCTCGTCCTCGGAGCCGGGATCTACCAGCTGGCCCTGGCCGTCACGGCCGGCACGTGGGACCTGGCGATGTTCGCGCTCCTCTTCACGGTCGCCGCGAGCGACGTCCCTCGCTTGGTGTCGCGCACCGCCCTGGGCTGGGGGCTCGCGGCCGCCCCGCTCTACTTCCTGCGCTTCGGCGTGGACAAGGGGACCACGGGCTTCGAGACCCTCGCCTACTCCCTCTTCATGATCGTCCCCTTCGCGCTCGCCTGGGTGCTGGGCGACTCCCTGCGCACCCGGCGCGCCTACTACGCCCAGCTCGTCGAGCGCAATCAGCGCCTGGAGAAGGAACGGGCGGCCCAGGCCCAGGTGGCCGTCGCCGCCGAGCGCGCCCGGATCGCCCGCGAGCTGCACGACGTCGTCGCGCACAACGTCTCGGTGATGGTGGTCCAGGCCGACGGCGCCGCCTACGTCATGGACTCGGCCCCCGAGCAGGCCAAGGAAGCCCTCCAGACCATCTCCGGCACCGGGCGCCTCGCGCTGGCCGAGATGCGCCGGCTGCTGGGCGTCCTGCGCACCGGCGAGCCGCAGGAGTCCGAGGACTACGTGCCGCAGCCCGACGTGGAGCAGATCGACGTGCTGGTCGAGCAGGTGCGGGCGGCCGGACTCGCGGTGGACTTCGAAGTCGAGGGCACCCCGCGCCCCCTGCCCAGCGGCCTGGAGCTGACGGCGTACCGGATCGTCCAGGAAGCGCTGACGAACACGCGCAAGCACGCCGGCCCGGACGCGAGGGCCAGCGTGCGCCTCGTCTACTTCGACGACGGACTCGGCCTGCTCGTCGAGGACGACGGCCGCGGCGCGGCCCACGAGCTGTACCAGGACGGCGGAGCCGACGGTGCCGGACACGGACTCATCGGCATGCGCGAACGCATCGGTATGGTCGGGGGCACCCTGGACGCGGGCCCTCGGCCCGGTGGCGGCTTCCGGATCAGTGCCCTGCTCCCGCTCAAGAAAAGGTGATCGATGTCCTTCCCCACCGGCTCCTCCATCCGCGTGATGCTGGTCGACGACCAGGTGCTGCTGCGCACCGGCTTCCGGATGGTGCTCGCCGCCCAGCCCGACATGGAGGTGGTCGCCGAGGCCGGCGACGGCCTGGAGGCGCTGGAGGTGCTGCGGGCCACCAAGGTCGACGTGGTGCTGATGGACGTCCGCATGCCCCGGCTCGACGGGGTCGAGGCCACGCGCCGCATCTGTGAGCCCGCCGAGCACCCCAAGGTCATCATCCTGACCACCTTCGACCTGGACGAGTACGCGTTCTCGGGTCTGAAGGCGGGCGCGAGCGGGTTCATGCTCAAGGACGTCCCGCCGGGCGAGCTGCTGGCCGCGATCCGCTCGGTGCACAGCGGCGACGCGGTCGTCGCCCCGTCCACGACCCGCAGGCTCCTGGACCGCTTCGCGCCGATGCTCCCGGCGACCTCGTCCGAGCCGCGGAACAAGGACGTCGAGCGGCTGACGGAACGCGAGCGCGAAGTCATGATGCTGGTCGCCCAGGGCCTGTCCAACGGCGAGATCGCCGCCCGCCTGGTCCTCTCGGAGGCCACGGTGAAGACCCACGTGGGCCGCATCCTGACCAAGCTGAACCTGCGCGACCGCGTCCAGGTCGTGGTCCTCGCGTACGAGACGGGCCTGGTCCGCGCGGGCGGCGGCGGCGCCTGACCCGACCGGGACCGGACGCACCGCCGGCCGGTCGGCGGCCGGTCGGCGGCCGGGCCGGCGCGCCGGGCCTCAGGCCTGGCCGGCGGCCGGGCCTCCGGTCATCCAGCGGTCGGGGCGGGCCGCGGCGCGGGAGGTGCGGGAGCGGGCCGCCTGCGCGTCGAGCAGCTCGGCGGCCTCGGCCGTCCCGCGCAGGCGGGCCGTGACCGTGGCGTTCGCGCCGGTGTCGACATGGACGTCGGCCACGCCGCGGGCCCGCTCCCAGGGGCCCTGGGAGCGGCGCACGCTCTGCACCTTGGCGTGCGGGACGATCTCCGTCCGCCGGCACAGGCGGCCGCGGCGCGCCGCGAACACGTCCTCGGAGACGGCCAGCCCGTACCCCTTCCACCACACCGGCACCACCCAGCGGGATCCGGACCGTGGCGACGGGACGAAGGCCAGCCCCGTCAGGTCGACGCCGGGCAGGACGCGCGCGACGACGGCGTGGGCGGCGGCGCGGGTGGCCACCGGGACCAGGACGTCGTTCTTCGAGCCGGCCACCGCCAGCTCCACCCGCACCCAGCCGCGCCGTCGCCACAGCAGCGGCTCGACGATCCGTACGGTCTGCACGCGCCCCGGCGGCACGGTCTCGTGGGCGCGGTCCAGCAGCCCGTGGTCGAGGCGGAGCCCGTCCGGGGATTCGGCGACGGTCCAGTCGTACTCGGCGAGGAACCGGCCGGCGGTGCCCTTCCAGACCGCGCCCAGGACCGGGAGGAGGGTGAAGGCGGCCACCCACGGGCTGGAGCTGAACCACCACACCGCGAACGGGGCGGCGAGCCCCCCGGCCACGGCCGCCGGGGCCCAGAGGGTCAGCACCAGCGACATCGCCAGGTCGCGCGGGCCCACCCGGAGCAGCTGCCGCTCGGGGGCCTCGCCCAGCGTGACGGCCTCGGCCGGGGCGAAGCCGGCCGCGCGGGCCAGCAGCTCGGCGCGGAGCGCGACGGCCTCGTCCTCGCCGAGGAAGGCCAGTTCGTCCTTGTCCTCGGTGCCGATGACGTCGAGGCGGAGTTTGGCCACGCCGGCGAGCCGGGCCAGCAGCGGGCGGGTGACGTCGACGGCCTGGATCCGGTCGAGGCGGATGTGGGCGGTACGGCGGAAGAGGAGCCCGCTGCGGATGCGCAGCTCGGCGTCGGTGACGGCGTAGTGCGTGAACCACCAGCTGAGGAAGCCGTACGCCCCGAAGACGAGGACGAGCGCGGCCAGCGCGAGGGCCCGCAGGAGGGTGGAGAGGCCGGTGACCCACTCCGCCACGTTCTCGCCCTGCTGGGCGGCGACGCCGATGGTCGCGGCGATCGGCACCCAGGCGCGGCGCAGGGGCGTGAGGAAGTGCAGCCGCCGCTCGGCTGAGGCCGCCGCAAGGTCGGCGGAGGCCGCCGCGGGTTCGGCGGTCACAGGCCCGCCGACCTTGCCTCGCCGAGCTCGGTCAGCCGGTCCCGCAGCCGCTCGGCCTCCGCGGGCGCGAGCCCGGGGATCTTCGCGTCGGTCGCCGCCGCGGCCGTGTGCAGCTGGAGGGAGGCCAGCCGCAAGCGTCGCTCCAGCGGCCCCGAGGCCACCTCGACCAGCTGCATCCGCCCGTACGGGACCACGGTCTCCTGGCGCCACATCACGCCCCGGCTGATCAGCAGGTCGTCGGCGCGCTCCGCGTAGCGCCAGGACAGCCAGTTGCGGCCCAGCAGCCACCAGCCCCAGGCGAGGACCGGCAGCCAGACCCCCGCGAGGGCCGCCCACGCCGGACCGGCGGCCAGCCCCAGCACCAGGGCCGTCACCAGCGCGAACAGCCCCGTCCAGAACACCAGCAGAAGCCGCCGCAACGTGAGCAGCCCGCCCGGCAGGCCCACCCACTCGGGTCCGCTCGTCCCACCCGTTGTCCCCGTTTCCATTCCCCCAGCGTAGGGGGGTGGGCCGAGCGGCCCCCCCGGCTGCGAGAATGCCGCCATGACGGAGACCACGGTCGGCATCGGCGGCGCGGCGGAGAGCACCGACATGGTGCTCAACATCGGCCCCCAGCACCCTTCCACGCACGGCGTGCTGCGCCTGCGGCTCGTCCTGGACGGCGAGCGGATCGTCAGCGCCGAGCCGGTGGTCGGCTACATGCACCGCGGCGCCGAGAAGCTCTTCGAGGCCCGCGACTACCGCCAGATCGTGATGCTCGCGAACCGCCACGACTGGCTGTCCGCGTTCTCCAACGAGCTGGGCGTCGTCATGGCCGTCGAGCGGATGCTCGGCATGGAGGTCCCCGAGCGGGCCGTGTGGATGCGGACCCTGCTCGCCGAGCTGAACCGGGTGCTGAACCACCTGATGTTCCTCGGCTCGTACCCGCTCGAACTCGGCGGGATCACCCCGATCTTCCACGCGTTCCGCGAGCGCGAGGAGCTCCAGGCCGTCATGGAGGAGATCTCCGGCGGCCGCATGCACTACATGTTCAACCGGGTCGGCGGCCTGAAGGAGGACCTTCCGGCCGGCTGGCTCGGCCGTGCCCGCGAGGCGGTGGCCGACGTCCGCACCCGCATGGACGTCTACGACAAGCTGGTCCGCGGGAACGAGATCTTCCGGGGCCGCACGCGCGGCGTCGGCATCCTGTCCGCCGAGGCCGTGCACGCGTACGGGGTCTCCGGCCCGATCGCCCGCGCCTCCGGCGTCGACTTCGACCTGCGGCGCGACGAGCCGTACCTCGCCTACGGCGAGCTCCAGGACGTGCTCGAGGTCGTCACCCGCACCGAGGGCGACTGCCTGGCCCGCTTCGAGGTCCTGCTGGAGCAGACCCACAACGCGCTCGACCTGGCCGTCGCCTGCCTGGACCGGATGGCCGAGCTGCCGCCCGGGCCGGTCAACCAGCGCCTCCCGAAGGTGCTGAAGGCCCCCGAGGGCGAGACGTACGCGTGGACCGAGAACCCGCTCGGCCTCAACGGCTACTACCTGGTCTCCAAGGGCGAGAAGACCCCGTACCGGCTCAAGCTGCGCAGCGCCTCGTACAACAACATCCAGGCGCTGGCGGTCCTGCTGCCGGGGCAGCTGGTCGCCGACATGGTGGCGATCCTCGGCTCGCTGTTCTTCGTCGTCGGTGACATCGACAAGTAGGCCTGGGGGGGTAGCACCCCCCACAGGGTCGGGGCGGCCGGATGTCGGGGCGCCCGGAGCGGCCGTAGCTTCGGGCCATGACGATCCAACAGAGCGTCCGCCCGCGCCAGTTGCTCCGACGCGGCGCTGCCGCCGTGGCCCTCGCGGCCGTCCTCGGCGGGATCACCGCACCCGTGGCCCTCGCCGCGCCCGCCACGTCCGGCACCTCCGCCGCGTCCGCCGCGCGGAGCGCCCGCGGCACCCTCATCGGCGTCACCCCCCTGGAGACCATCGGCCGCGGCGAGGTCGTCGCCCGGCTCGCCGCCCTCGGCTTCGACACCTCCACCGTCCGGTACGGCGTCGCCGCCTACCGCCTCGCCTACGCCACCGTCGACCCCCGGGGCCGCCCGACGACCGCCACCGGCCTCCTCGTCCTCCCCGTCCTCCCCCGCCAGGGCGTGTACCGCCTCGACCTGGTCTCCGACACCCACGGCACGATCGCCACCCGCGACGACGCCCCGTCCGGGGGCGCGGGCTCCAACCGGCTCACGCCGTACCTGCACGCCTCCGCCGGCCGCGCCGTGTCCGCGCCCGACTACCTCGGCCTCGGCGGCGGGCCGGGCAGCCACCCGTACATGGACACCGCCTCCTCCGTCACCGCGTCCGTGGACATGCTGAAGGCCACGCGCGCCGCGGCCGCCCGGCTCGGCCGGACCGTCACCCGGGACGTCTACGGCACGGGCTTCTCGCAGGGCGGCCAGGTGGCGATGGCGCTGGGACGCGAACTCTCGCTCGGCCGCGACGGCTTGCGGCTGCGCGGGCTCGCCCCGATCGCCGGCCCGTACGACCTGACCGGCTCCGAGCTGCCCGGCATCACCGACGGCCGGGTCGCACCGCGCACCGCCGTCTTCTACCTCTCCTATTTCCTCACCGCGCAGAACCGGCTGCACCCCCTCTACGAGGACCCGGCCGAGGTGTTCCGCGCGCCTTATGCACAGGCTGTGGAAACCCTGTTCGACGGGAACCACGGGGTGGAGGAGATCGCCGCCGCGCTCCCGGCGACTCCCGAGGAGCTGCTCACGCCCCGGTGGGCCGAGAACGTCCGCGACCCGCACGGCGCCCTGCTCACGGCCCTGAAGGCCGTCGACGGCTCCTGCGACTGGAAGCCCCCGGCACCCGTCCGCCTCTACGCGGGCTCCGGCGACACCGACGTGCCCCTCGCCAACACCCGTGCCTGCGCGGCCGACCTGGCTCGCCACGGAGTCCGGGCGAGGATCGTCGACCAGGGCCCGGACGCCGACCACTTCACCTCGGCGATCCGCTCGGCGCCCCAGGCCGTCCGCTGGTTCGACTCGCTCGGCCGGGGCGTGGCCGGCGGAGCGGGGTCGGACGGCTAGGAGATCGCCGTACGCAGCTGCGCCACGTCGATCGGCTCCGTCTCGTCGTGGGCCGTCAGGTCGATGACCTGGCCCACGGCGCGGTGCTCGGCGGTGGCCTGCTTGAACTCCGGCTCCGCGCCGCCCCGGTCGGACTCCGCCTTGTGTGCGGCGAGGACCTCCGCGCCGACCACGTCGGCCAGGTCCTCGTTCTGGACGGACTCGATGGCCGCGCGGGCCTGCGCACCCGCCTTCGTGCCGAAGAAGTCGAAGCCGCCCTCGACTCGCGAGGCCGAGCGGCGCTGCTGGGAGTACGGGGCCACCGCGGCGGCGGGACGGCGCGCGGGAAGCGCGGCCAGCGCGGGCCGGGCGTGCGCCTCCGGCGCGGGCTTCGCGGACGCGGACTTCGCGAAGGCGGACTTCGCGGACGCGGGCTTCGCGGACGCGGACTTCGTGGAGGCGGACCTCACCGGCCCGGATCCCGGTCCGGATCCCGGCCCGGGCGTGCCCTGCGGCGACGCCTCCGCCCTGCGGGCCAGGGCCCCCAGCGCGGCGTGGGCGCGGGCGAAGCCGACCGGCGTGGGCGCGCCGGAAGCCGTGCGCTCCTCGGAGACGGCGGGAAGTTCCTTGGGCGCCGGGGCGGCCGGGGCCGCGGCGGCCTCGATGGCCAGCAGGCGCCGGCGTTCCAAGGCGCTCGCGCGCTCGGTCTCGGCGGTCGCGTAGCGCCGCAGCAGCGCCGCGTGTTCGCCGCGCAGGCCCGCGAGTTCGACCCGCTTGGCGCGCAGCTTGGCGTCGAGCTTGCCGCGCAGCATCCGGGCCTCTTCAAGGTCGGATTCCAGCTCGGCTATCCGTTCGTCGGTGCGCCACTCGTCCTTGACCCGTTCGCGCCCGAGCTCCGCGACCCGGCGCCCGGCCGCGCGGTCCCAGGACCGCATGACGACGGAGCCGGTGACGCCCGCGGCCGCGGTCAGGGCCACGAGCAGGCGCAGCGGCAGCGGTTCGGCGAGGAGCCAGGCCGCGCCGGCGGCGGCGACGGACACACCGGCAACGGCCGACGGCGTGAGGAGCCGGTGAAGAGGTTCGGGATTGCGGTGGCGTCCACGGGGCATGGCCTGAAATTTACAGGGCGTGGACAGGGTGTGGGGTAACCGCCCGGCAATCTGTTTCCGAGCAGTTACCGTCCTTTCCTCACCCAAGGCGGACCTCTTACTTCTTCACGAGGCCCTTGGACTCGAGATAGGCCTTCGCCACATCCGCCGGCTTGGCCCGTTCGGCGTCGACCTTGCGGTTCAACTCGACCAGGTCCGCCGTGGTCAGCGCCTTGGTGATCTTGTCGAGGGCGGCCGCGATCTCGGGAGCGCCGGCGTCCTTGGCGTGGAGCACGGGGAGCACGTTGTCGGCGTTCTGGAGCTTCTTGTCGTCCTCCAGCAGGACCAGGCCGTAGGCGTCGAGGGTGGCGTCCGTGGTGGTGGTGAGGACCACCTGGTCGACGCCGTCCTTGACCGCCTGCTTGGCCTGCGGGGTTCCGACACCCTTGGGGTCGATACCGGAAATGTCGATTCCGTATGTCTTCTTCAAGCCCGGTGCGCAGAACGGCCGCACGGCGCATTCGTCGCTCGCCGCGATCTTCACCTTGAGCCCGGACGTGCCGAGATCGGAAAGGGTCTTGAGATTGTTCTTCGTGGCGAATTCCCTGGTCACCGCGAAGGCGTTCTGGTCGACCGCCGAGCCCGCCGCGAGCGCCTTCAGACCCAGGGGGCCCGCCAGGTTCTCCAGCGCCGTCACCGTCGCCGCCACGTCGCTCGAGGCGACCGGCTTGGCGGTGGCCTCCTGCGAGCCGTTCACCTTGGCGTTGAGGAACTCCGCGAGGGTCGCCGCGTACTCCGGGACGACGTCGATCTCGCCCTTCTCCAACGAGGGCTCGTACAGCTCGCGGTTGTTGACCGTGGTGATCGAGGTCGAGTAGCCGGCGTCCCCCAGCACCTGTGCGTACAGCTCGGCCAGCACGTTGGACTCGGTGAAGCCGGCCGCGCCGATCACCAGCTTGCCGCCCTTGCCGCCGGCCGCGCCCGGCGCGGACGCCGAGGAGTCCCCGTCCTTGGACTTCTCCAGGCTGTCGCCGCCGCACGCGGTGAGCGAGGCGGTCAGGGCGACCGCACCCAGGGCCGCGCCGAGGACGCGCGTGGACTTGCTCATGTGTCTGCTCCTTCGAGGGGATGGGGGAAGCCGCCAGGGCGTGCGCCGCGGGGCCGGGGTCACGGGGTCAGCGAGCGGCCCCGCCCGGCAGCAGCCGGTCCGCCGCGATCAGTGCGCCCTCCACCAGCAGGGCCAGCGCGGCGACCAGCAGGGCGCCCGCCACGACCTGCGGGGTGTTGTACGTGTTGAAGCCGGCGGTGATGATCCGGCCGAGGCCGCCCTGGCCGACCATGGCCGCGATGGTGGCCGTGGCGACGACCTGGACGGCGCCCGAGCGCAGACCCGTCATCACCAGGCCGCGTGCGAGCGGCAGCTCCACCCTCCAGAAGAGCTGGCTTCCGGACATGCCCATGCCCCGCGCCGCCTCCACCACCGAACGGTCGACCTCGCGCACGCCGACGTACGCGTTGGTCAGCATCGGCGGTACGGCGAAGAGGACGAGCGCGGCGATGGTGGGCACGTAGCCCGCATTGCGCAGCGGCGAGACCATGAACAGGGCCAGCACCGCGAAGACCGGAACGGCACGGCCGACGTTGGAGACGTTGACGGCGAGGCCGCCGCCCTTCCCGAGGTGGCCGAGCCCCAGCCCGACCGGGAGCGCCACCGCGCAGGCCAGCGCCAGGGCGACCCCGCTGACGTACACGTGCTCGCCGAGCCGGTGCCAGACGCCGCTCTCCCCCGACCAGTTGGCGCCGTCCGCCAGCCAGTCCCAGGCCTGCCCGAGGACTCCCATCAGGTCACCTCGGCGACGCGGGCGGTGCGGAGCACGCGCGCGGCGCGCGCGCCCCGGCCGCCGCGGGTGGCGCGGGTCCAGGGCGTGAGCAGCCGCTGGAGGCCGAGCAGCAGCAGGTCGGCGACCAGCGCGAGCAGCACGCACAGCACCGAGGCAGTGAGCACCTGGGCCTTGAAGGAGCTGTTCACGGCGGGTGCGATGAGGTTGCCGAGGCCGCCCTTGCCGACGATGGACCCGACGGTCGTCAGCGCGACCGTGGAGACCGTCGCGATCCGGACCCCGGCCAGCAGGGCGGGGAGCGCCAGCGGCAGTTCGACCTGCCACAGCAGCCGGCCCGCGCCGTACCCCATCCCGCGCGCCGCCTCCCGCACCTCCTCGGGTACGGCTTCCAGACCGGCCAGCACGTTGCGGACCAGGATGGTCAGCGAGTACAGCGCCAGGCCGGTCACCACCAGCGCCGCCGACAGTCCGAACACCGGGAGCAGCAGGGAGAACATGGCGAGCGAGGGGACCGTGTAGAGCAGGGTGGTGAGGCCGAGGACGGGGGCCGCCCAGCGGCGTCCGCGGCGGGCCAGCAGCGCGAGCGGGAGGGACACGGCGATGCCAATCAGCACCGACACGGCCGTGATCCAGACGTGTTCGAGGGTGGCGTCGGTGAGCTCCTGGGACCGGGACGTGACGTACTCCCAGCAGATCCAGTCGTTCGCCACCAGGCAGCTCTGCCCGGCCATCCGCACCTCACCCCCGTCACCTGAACGTACGTATGAGCGACCATAACCCCCGGCACCGACAACGGCCGGAATCCTTCGCACTCGGGCAACACGCCCTTCACAAAGGGTCCGCGCCGGTAGGGAAGGATGGCTCCGTGATCCGATTCGAGCAAGTGACCAAGCGCTACCCCGACGGGACCACGGCCGTCGCGGACCTGTCCTTCGAGGTCGCGGAGGGCGAACTGGTCACCCTGGTGGGCCCGTCCGGCTGCGGCAAGACGACGACGATGAAGATGGTCAACCGGCTCATCGAGCCGACCTCCGGCCGGATCCTGCTGGACGGCGAGGACATCGCGGCCGCCGACCCGGTCGAACTGCGCCGCCGCATCGGCTACGTCATCCAGCAGGTCGGGCTGTTCCCGCACAAGACGGTCCTGGAGAACACGGCCACGGTGCCGCAGCTGATCGGCACCCCGAAGGCCAAGGCCCGCGCGCGGGCGGCCGAACTCCTCGACCTGGTCGGGCTGGACCCGGCCGTCTACGGGGGCCGCTACCCGGAGCAGCTCTCCGGCGGCCAGCGCCAGCGCGTCGGCGTCGCCCGCGCGCTCGCCGCGGATCCGCCGGTGCTGCTGATGGACGAGCCGTTCGGCGCGGTGGACCCGGTGGTGCGCGAGCGGCTGCAGAACGAGTTCCTGGCGCTCCAGCGCACGGTGCGCAAGACGATCCTGCTGGTCACGCACGATCTGGAGGAGGCGATCCGGCTCGGTGACCGCATCGCGGTCTACGGGGCGGGCACCATCGAGCAGTTCGCGCGACCGGCGCAGGTCCTCGCCGCGCCGGCCACCGAGTACGTCGCCGGGTTCGTCGGCGCCGACCGCGGGCTCAAGCGGCTCGCCGTCACGCCCGTCGCGCAGACGGACCTGACGGCCGCCGACGAGAACGCCCCCGCCGCCGGCGTGGCGTTGGGGGCGAGCCTGCGCGACGCGCTGGCGCTGCTGCTCCAGGAGGACTCGGGCCGGATCGGGGTCACTGACCCGGACTCCGGCGCGCTGATCGGTGTACTCACCCCGGAAGGGGTGCACCGGGCACTGCGCCGGGCCCGGCTGCAGGAGGCCTGACGGAGGGCGGGGGCCGGGCCGCCGACCCCGGCCCCCCCAACCCCCCATTCGCGCAACGGCCGAAAGGCAAGAAGCCGCCCCACAAACAAACCCACAACCGCCGGGAAAGCGGG
>NZ_JBEXOV010000051.1:0-54124 GCF_040611715.1 Streptomyces sp. NPDC006544
ACAAACGCGACTACATCTTCAACGGCACACTGGCCACCGCAGCCATCGTCATCTGGCTCCGCGACCTCATCAAAGAGCCATCAGACACTGCCTAGGGGCCGCCGGGCCCCGCGATCACGTTCCGTCCTGCACAACAACCCGTCCGGAAACCGTCCGTGTCGTCCATAGACTGTGGTTTCCGCCCGAGCCGTGCACCGAGGACCCGAACGCCTTCATGACATCCCACAGGTCCACCGGCCCGACGAGCGCCGTGACCGCCCGCATACCAGGCCTCCGGGCCCCCGGCCGCGGCAACCTCCTGCCGCCGTATCTGGTGTGGCTGGTTCCGGTCCTCTGGACGCTCGCGCTCGGCATGTGGGGGCTCTCCCGGCAGGACAGCGTGTGGCGGGACGAGGCGGCGACCTGGCAGGTGGCGGGTCGCTCCCCGGCTGAGATCTGGCACCTGCTCGGCAACGTCGACGCCGTCCACGGCCTGTACTACCTGCTGATGCACGTCCTCTTCGAGGTGTTCGGGGCGAGCACGACCACCCTGCGCATCCCGTCGGTGCTGGCGGTGGCGGGCGCCGCCGCCTGCGTCGCGCTGATAGGGCGCCGGCTGGCGGGCTTCTGGGCCGGGCTGGCCGGCGGAACGGCCCTCGGGCTGCTGCCGGCCGTGCAGTTCCAGCTCCAGGAGGGTCGCGCGTACGCGCTGGTGGCGGGCGGAGCCGGGCTCTCGACCCTGCTCCTGGTCTCGCTGCTCGCCCCGCGGGTCCCGGCGGCCGGACCCGCAGGACGGACCTGGCCGCGCTGGACGGCGTACGGGGCCGTCGTGCTGGTCTGCGCCCTGCTGAACTGGTTCTCACTGCTCGTCCTGCCCGCGCACGCGCTCACCCTGTGGTGGGTGCGGGCCGGGCGCCGCGCCCTCGGGCACTGGCTGCTCGCCTCGGCGGCGGCCGTGGCCGGGGCGCTGCCGCTGATCGTGTTCAGCGGGACCCAGTCCGCCCAGGTGTCGTGGATACCTCCGCTGACCTGGCCCATGCTGACCGGCCCGGCGGTACTCGTCGCGATCGGCGCGCTCGGCGCCCGGGCGGACCGGTGGAACGGGCCGTGCCCGCCGTCCGCCGGGAGCGGCCGCCCCCGCGCCGGCGGCCGCCTCACGGCCGCGGCCGTCGGACTGCCGCTGCTGGTGGCGCCCCTGCTGGGACTGGCCGCCGCCTCGCTGGTCCGGCCCGTGTTCCTGGACCGGTACGTGCTCTTCTCGATGCTGGGCCTGGCCCTGCTGATCGGCGCCGGGCTGGCCGCGGCCGTGCGGGCCCTCGCGCCCCGGTCGCCGAGGGCGTCGGCCGCGCTCGTGCCGGCGGTCGTCGGGGTCTCGGTGCTGGCGATGCTCCCGGTGGAACTGGCCGACAGGTCCCCTGCCAGCCGGGTGGACGACGTACTCGCGGTGGCCGGTGAGGTGTCCCGGCTGAAGCGGGACGGTGACGCGGTGCTCTTCGTCCCGGCGGCCCGCCGGGACACCGCGCTGGTCTCACCCGGGGCGTTCGCGGGCGTGACGGACGTGGCCCTGGCCCGCGGACCCGTGGAATCGGGGACCCTCAAGGGCGAGGAGTCCGGCCCGGCACGCATCCGGGCGGCGCTGGGCGAGCGGCGCCGGGTGCTGCTGGTGACGGACGCGGCGCCGGCGAGGCCCCCGGGCTCCGAGGCGGACAGGACGAAGGCCGCCGTCCTCGCGGCGGACTTCACCGTGGTCGAGGACGTACAGGTCCGGGGCCGTCGGGTGACGGTGTACGAGCGGCGCCCCTGATCCCGGCGGGCGACGGGCGGTGGGCGGCGCCGGGGCGGCGGGTGAACGACGGGGCGGCCGTCGAGTCGGCGGCCGGGGGGCGGCAGGACCTCAGTTGCGAACGCGGTCTCACAGCGGATCCATAGGGGAAAGCGGCTCCGGCCACAGGTTCGCCGACGAGGCTCTGGGCATGATCCAGCGCCTCCCCTCCCGACCGGAACGCCTCCCCCGCGCCCGTGGCCGACGTGCGTCGCGGATCCTGCTCTCCCTGGCCGCGGTGACGGCGCTGCTCGGGGTCGACGTGTCCGACGCGCTCGCGGAGCCGCCTCTCGGCGTCACCGTGACGGCCGCGGCCGACGCGAGGGCACGGCGGGTCGGCGCGCTCTTCGCGGGGGGACTCGAGGGCGGGCACTTCTGCACCGCGTCCGTGGTGCGCAGCGAGGACCGCGATGTGATCGCCACCGCCGCGCACTGCCTTGGTGACCTGGAGAACACCTACTTCGCGCCGGGATACCGGGACGGCGGGGCGCCGTACGGGCTGTGGAAGCTCACCGGTGCGTACGTGGCCCCGGACTGGACGGACGGCCGGGACCCGGACGACGACATCGCCTTCGCGACGGTGGAGTCGGTGGACGACCGGCAGGTCGAGGACGTGGTCGGCGGCTTCCCCGTCGCGGCGGAGCAGCCGGCGGACGCCACGGTGTCCGTCGTGGGCTATCCGAGCCGCGAGGAGTCCCCGCTGTACTGCGCCAACGGCACGACCCTGTTCTCCGAGACCCAGCGCCGCATCGAGTGCCCGGACCTGAGCGGCGGCACCAGCGGCAGCCCCTGGCTCGTCGACGGCGCCCTCGCGGGCGTGCTCGGCGGCTACGAGGACGGCGGCACCGTCCCGGAGGTCTCGTACAGCGCGGTGATGGGCGACCAGGCGGTGGAGCTCTACCGCGAGGCGGCCGTCAACGGCTGAGGCGCCCGGCCGGCCCCGCCGCGCGACGTGGCCCTGCTCGGCGTGGCCCTGCTCGACCTGGCCCTGCTCGGCGGCACTTCGAGCGGTCGTGCTTCCCGGCGGTCGGGCTTCGCGCGGTTCCCCGCGGTCAGGCTTCGAGCGCCCGCCCGTCGGCGGGGGCGGACGCCTCGAACCAGGTCGGCTCGTCCCGCAGGGCCCGGTGGATCCGGTCCACGGCGAAGCCCTCCAGCGGCTCGGGCAGCGCGTCCGGCGCGAACCAGGCCACCTCGAGCGACTCGTTGTCGTTGACCCGCGCCTCGCCGCCCGTGGCCCTGCAGCGGAAGGTGATGTCCTGGAACTGGCAGACGTCGCCGTTCGGATAGGTGATCGGCGGGAGCATCTGCACCAGCACCACCCGCTCGGGTACGCACCGCACGGCCGTCTCCTCGTACACCTCGCGCACCGCCGTATCGGCCGGCTGCTCCCCGGGCTCGGCGATCCCGCCGACCACCGACCACCGCCCGGTGTCGGCGCGCCTGCCCAGCAGCACCCACCCCCGGTCGTCCACGACGATGGCCGTCACCCCGGGCAGCAGGAGCAGCTGGTGCCCGGCCGTGGCGCGCAGGGTCCGGATGAAATCGGGAGTGGTCATCCCCAGACCCTAATGCCGCGACCCGGCGGACCCTTCCGGTCACCTCACTCGGCCAGAGCCCGGGACCTCCTGGCGATCCGGCGGGCCGACGACCAGCCGAGGCCCGCGGCGGCGACGGCCAGCAGGAGGTACTCGACGAGCGGGCCGAAGCGGGTGGCGGGGGTCTCGCCGGAGCGCAGCGGGATCTCCGCGACCAGGGCGTCCGCGGTGAACATCTTCGTCTGCTGCACGATCGTGCCGTCGGGGCGGATCACGGCGCTGACCCCGCTGGTGACGGGCACCAGGACGGTGCGGCTGTGCTCCACGGCCCGGACCCGGTCCATGGCGAGCTGCTGGTAGGTCATCTCGGTGCGGCCGAAGGTGGCGTTGTTGCTGGGCACCGCGATGACCTGCGCGCCGGCCCGGACGGTGGAGCGGACGGCGTCGTCGAAGGCCGCCTCGTAGCAGGTGACCATGCCCACTCCGCTGCCCGCCATGGCGAAGACGCCGGGCTCCTTGCCGGGGCCGAAGTCGCGGCGCACCCGGTCGACGTCCGAGCTGAAGAGCCGGACGAAGGAGCGCATCGGGATGCGCTCGCCGAAGGGCTGGATCTTGCGCTTGTCGTAGGTGTCGACCGGGCCCTTGACCGGGTCCCACAGGATCATCGTGTTGCGCAGCGGGCCCGTCTCCGGGGCCAGTACGGAGCCGATCGCGACGGGCACGCCGATCGTCTTCACCGCGTTGTCGATCACCTCGTACGCGTCCTGCTCCGCGTACGGGTCGATGTCGGAGGAGTTCTCCGGCCAGACGACGAAGTCCGGCTTCGGTACCCGGCCCGCCTTGACGTCCTCGGCGAGCTGGATCGTGCGGTTGGCGTGGTTGTCCAGGACCTGACGGCGCTGGGCGTTGAAGTCGAAGCCGGCGCGCGGGACGTTGCCCTGGATGACGGCTGCCACGACGGTGCCGTCCTCGGCCGCGTCGGTGACCAGCGGCCGGGCGGCCAGTGCCGCCGCGAGCGGGGCGGCCACGGCGGTGGCGGCGAGCAGGACGGCGGTGGCCCGGCGGGTGTCGGCGCCGACGCGTACGGCCTCGTAGAGACCGAATCCGCACAGGGCCACGGCGAAGGAGAGGAGCGGGGTGCCGCCGAGGGCCGCGAGCGGCAGGAAGACCCCGTCGGGCTGCCCGAAGGCGAGCTTGCCCCAGGAGAAGCCGCCGAACGGGGCGCGGGCGCGCAGCGCCTCGCCGGCGATCCAGACGGCGGCGCCCCACAGTGGCCAGCCGGGCAGGCGGCTGACGAGCGAGACACCGAGGGTGGTGAGGCCGATCAGGACGGATTCGAGGGCGACGAGCGCCAGCCACGGGACCGGGCCCACGCCCTCGCCGGTCCAGACGAGCAGCGGCAGCAGGAAACCGAGGCCGTGCAGGACGCCGAGGCCGAAGCCGGCCCGGGCGCGGCGTCCGTACAGGCAGAAGCCGAGCAGGGCGAGGGCGGGGAGGGCCAGCCACCACAGGGGACGGGGCGGGAAGCTCAGGTAGAGCAGCACACCGGAGGCGACGGCGAGCGCGGGGCGCGTCAGCCGCTCGGCCCACCGCCTGGCGGGCGTTACGGTCGGCGCGGTCTTCTCTTCCGTCGACGCGTCCGTCGCCACGTCCGTCGCCACGTCCGTCGACGCGTCCGTCGCCACGTCCGGCCCGGGTTCCGCGTCGGACCGGTCGGCGGGCTTCGGGGGCTCGCTGCCCGCCGCGCGGGTCGCACTGCTGCTCATCTCGCGGAGTCTACGTCTCCGCGCCGTGCCGGTGGACGCTCAGTGGGCGAGGGCACGCAGATGGGTGCGGATGACGAGCACCGCGCTCTCGGCGTCGTCCACGGTGACGGTGAAGAGCCTGCCGTCGTCGAGCCTCAGTTCCACGCCCTCGCCGCGTCGGACGATCACGGCGGTGCCCCGCTCGGGGCGCCAGCGGTAGCCCCAGCCGCCCCAGTGCTGCGGGCTGATCCGGGGGACGAACTCGGCGGACTCCACCTCGGAGAGCTGGATCTTCCGGCGCGGGAGGCCTATGTGCCCGCAGCGCACCTCCATCGCCTCGGAGTCGACGGTGACGGAGACGTGGACGAAGGCGAGGGTGCCGAAGAGGATCAGCAGGCCCGCGGCGAGGCAGCCGATCACCGCCATGAGGAGCGCGACGATGCCGGCGTCCCAGGCGTAGTCCACGGCGAGCTCGATGCCGAGCGCCAGGCAGGCCGCACCGGCCGCCGCGAGCAGCCACTGCGCGCGGTTGGAGGCCCGGCCCGTCCAGAGCGGCCCCGGGGGGTGAACCGTCATGTGTAGCAGCGTACTCACGTTCCGCATGGACGCCACCGGCCCTGTGGACCGGAGTGGGCTGTGCTGTGACCGGCGGAGGAGGCCGACGAGCGCGTCGCGCAGGGCCGGGCGGCGGACGGTCACGAAGCGGTGCAGCCTCCGGGAGCCGAACGCCACGCGCTGGGCGCTGGGCGCTGCGTCGGGGCTCGCGGTCGTACGCGTCCAGCGCGGCGGGCGGCTCCATCGCTCCGTGGGTGGCGACCGCCCTGGTCAGGGGCTCGGCGTCGAGGAGCGCGGTGCCGGCGCCCTGACCGAGGTCCGGGGTCAGGGCGTGGGCCGCGTCTCCGGCCATCGCGACGGGGCAGGCCGGGCCGCCCGCATCGCGCGCGCCACCCGGCCCGGGCCCGGCCGTACGGGTGAAGGCGGGGAGCGCCGGGTCCAGGTGGCGGACCGGACAGCGGATCCAGGTCCGCGGATCGGTGTCGTAGCCAGGAGGCGCGGGATCGGATCGTGCCCGCCGGCGAAGGCCGCGCGCGGCTCTTCGGCGGCGTTGGCCTCGGGGACGGAGGCGTACCAGTCGGTGCGGCCGGGCCCGACGGGGGTCGTCCCGAAGGGACGGCCTCCGCCCCGGTCCCCGCCGTGGACGCCGGTCTCGACGCCGGCGATGCCTGTCCAGGCCACGGCGCCGAGCCCCCGCGGGCCGCTCCCCGCCCCGAAGCGGGCGGCGCGGATGCCGTCCGCGCCGACCAGGAGGTCGGCGTCCGGCGCGGCCGAAGCCTCGTGGGTCTGCCCGTACACGATGCGCCTGCCGCGGTAGGGGAATCTCCCGTCCGCGGTGCCGAGCACCACACCCGTGGTAGTGCATCTGCTTGACTGGCGACGTGAACCAGGACCGGAGGAACCGGCTGCGCGACGCGGGCGTCGCGGTGCTCGCGGACGCGGGCGGCCGCGGCCTGACGCACCGGGCCGTCGACGCGGAGGCGGCCGTGCCGCTCGGCACGGCCAAGAACTACTTCCCGACCCGAGACGACCTCGTGCGAGCGGTGGCCGAGCACTGCCTGGAGCAGTACCGGGCCCTCCCCGCCCGCCTCGCGGGTTCCGGACCCGGACCAGCCGACCGGGCCGGGCTGGCCGCGCTGCTCGCCGGGCTGCTGCGCGACGTGGCCGGACCCGGACGGCCGCGCATGGTGGCGTACCTGGAGCTCCAGGCCGAGGCGACCCGGCGGCCCCGGCTGGCCGCGCTCCTGGATCCGATCGCGACCTCGGACTTCGCCGTGTACGGGAACCTCCTCCGCGCGGCCGGGCTGCCGTCCGGCCCGGACGAGGCCCGCGCCCTCACGCTCGCGCTGCACGGCGCCGTCCCCCACCTCCTGACGGGCGCCCCGGGCACCCTGGCCGCGGCCGGGCTGGACGATCTGGACGCCTTCACCCGCGCCGTGCTGGCCTCCGTGTGCCCCGAGGGTTCCGAAGACCTCGACCGCGATTCCCACCGCGCGCCGTGACGCCGTCCCGACACGAGCTCCGCACCGAACGCCACACCGAACGCCGTACCGAAAAAGAGGGGGAAGCATGATCACCCGACTCGACCGCGCCGTGGGCGCCGTACTCGGCTCCGCGGCCGGCGACGCGCTCGGCGCGCCCTACGAGTTCGGCCCCGCGGGGCAGTTGACCGCGCGGGGCGCGGAGATGCTCGGGGGCGGGGGCTGGGATCCGGGCGAGGCCACCGACGACACGCAGATGGCGGTCCTCGTCGGCGAATCCCTGCTGGAGTGCGGCGGACTCGAACTCCCCGACGTCTTCGACCGGTTCCGCCGCTGGGCGGCGGGCGAGCCCAAGGACATCGGCCTCCAGACGGAGGACGTGCTGACGAACGGCGAGCCGTGGGACCTGGCCGCGGCCCTGCACTTCCAGATCAACGCGCGGGCGGCCGGCAACGGTTCCCTGATGCGCGCCTCGACCTCCGCGGTGTACTTCGCGCCGTCGGGACGGACCGCGACCATGGACGCCGCACGCCGGATCGCGGCGCTCACCCACGGCGACCGGGCCGCCTGGGAGGGCACCGCGGTGCTGCACGAGCTCGTACGCGTGGCCCTGGCGGGAGCCGATCCGCTGGCCGCGCTCCCCGCGACGCTGGAGTCCGTACACCCGGACCACCGCGAGCGGTACGCCCGCGTCCTCGACCCGCACTGGCACCCGGACCTGGCCACCGAGTTCAACGGCGCGGTCTGGCCCTGCCTGGGCTCGGCGGTGTGGGCCCTGCGCACCACGGTCTGCTTCGCGGACGCCGTACGGGCCGCCGTCGACCTGGGCGGCGACACCGACACGGTGGCCGCGGTCACCGGCACGCTGGCCGGGGCACGCTACGGCCAGGCGGAGATCCCGGAAGCTTGGACGGCCCCGCTGCACGTCCCGCTGCCGGGACACGGGGACCGGTCCCTGGACGCGGACGACCTACGGGAGCTGGCCCGGCGCCTGGCGACGGCCGGACCCGAGAGCTGAGGCGGCGCCGGCCCGGGGACGCCGGCCCGGCGACACGACGCCCGGGCCGGGGCCGCCTCGGGGCGTCACACGCGCGGTACCTGCCGCGCGTCAGGCCCGCCGCGCAGGTCAAGCCCGCCTCGGGGCTCAACCCCGGACGGCGGCGCCACCGGCCAGCAGCCGGCCTTCGGCGTACCCGAGCGCGGGTCCGGGAAGCTCCCCGGGGCGGCCGCTCAGCAGGACGGTCAGGCCGCCGGTGGGCGGGAGGCCGGGCTCCGGCCGGGCGCCGATCCGGCGCAGCGCCTGCACGGCGACGGGTTCGGCCGAGCCGTGGAAGACGAACGGCGCGCCTCCGGTGCGTTCGGCGAGGGCGGCCCGGATGGGGGCCTCGACCAGCTCGTAGTGCGTGCAGCCGAGCACCACGTCGGTGACGTCGGCCGGAGTCAGCGCGGCGGCCGCGGCGACGGCCCGTACGACGGCGGCCTCGTCGGCGGCCTCGACGGCGTCGGCCAGCCCGGGACACGGCACCTCGGTGACGCGCGCCCCGTAGGCGAAGTCACGGATGAGCCCGCGCTGATAGGGGCTTCCGGTGGTGGCGGGGGTGGCCCAGATCGCCACCCGGCCCCCGGCGGCCGCGGCGGGCTTGATCGCCGGCACGGTCCCGATGACGGGGATCAGGGGTTCCAGCTCGGCCCGGAGCGCGGGCAGGGCGTGCACGGAGGCGGTGTTGCAGGCGACGATCAGGGCGTCCGGCCGGTGCGCGGCCGCGGCGCGCGCGACGTCGAGCGCCCGCCCGGTGAGGTCCTGCGGGGTACGGGGACCCCAGGGCATCCCGTCGGGGTCGCACGACAGCACGAGCTCGGCGTCCGGCCGCAGCCGCCGCAGCTCGGCAGCCGCCGCGAGGAGGCCGATACCGGAGTCCATGAGGGCGATCTTCACTTGGTCACCTTAATCGATGCCCGCCCGCGGACCGGGTCACGGCGGAGCCCCGGCTCCCGGTGCGCCGGGCTGAAGGGGCCGCAGGAACCGAAGGGGCCGCAGCAGCCGAAGGGGCCACAGGAACCGAAGGGACCACCGGGACCGAAAGGCCTCCCGCCCCCTCGCGGCGCGCCCGCAGTCCGTCAAGGTTCCCGCCGGGCACCGGCGTTCCGCCCCGCCGCATCCCGCCCGGCGCGGCACACTGCGGGGATGGGTCCCCTCCTCGTCGCCGCTTGCGTCTCGCTCGCCGTCTGGCTCTGGCTCACCCTCGGACAGGGCATGTTCTGGCGGACGGACACCCGGCTGCCTCCCCGGCACGCTCCCGCCCACTGGCCGTCCGTCGCGATCGTCGTCCCCGCCAGGGACGAGGCCGCGGTCCTGCCGCGGAGCCTGCCCTCGCTGCTCGCGCAGGACTATCCCGGCGAGGCCCGGGTCGTCCTCGTCGACGACGGGAGTACGGACGGGACCGCCGCCCTGGCGCGCCGGCTCGCCCGCGCCCACCTCGGGCTCCCCCTCACCGTCGTCTCCCCCGGTGATCCCGACCCCGGCTGGACCGGCAAGCTCTGGGCCCTGCGCCACGGCATCGCCCACGTCCTCACCCCGCCCACCACCGGGTCGTCCGCCCCGGCCGCCACCCAGTTCCCCCGGCGCGCCCCGCGCGTCCAGGACGACCGGACCGCCCCCGCCTACCTCCTCCTCACCGACGCCGACATCGCCCACGAGCCCGACAGCCTGCGCGAGCTGGTCGCCGCGGCGACGGCGGCGGACCTCGACCTCGTCTCCCAGATGGCCCGACTGCGCGCCGTCAGCGCGTGGGAGCGGCTGATCGTCCCGGCCTTCGTCTACTTCTTCGCCCAGCTCTACCCCTTCCGCTGGATCAACCACCCCGCCGCCCGCACCGCGGCGGCCGCCGGCGGCTGCGTCCTGCTGCGCACCGAGGCGGCGGTACGGGCCGGGGTCCCGGACTCGATCCGCCAGGCCGTCATCGACGACGTTTCCCTGGCCCGCGCGGTCCAGCGCACCGGCGGCCGGATCTGGCTCGGCCTCGCGGAGCGGGTCGACAGCGTGCGCCCGTACGACTCCCTGGGCGACCTGTGGCGGATGGTCTCGCGCAGCGCGTACGCCCAACTCCGTCATCAGCCCGCGCTGCTGGCCGGGACGGTGGCCGGGCTGGCCCTCGTGTACCTCGTGCCGCCGGCCGCCCTCCTCTGCGGCCTGGCCTCCGGCCGGCCCGCCGTCGCCTGGTCGGGCGGCCTGGCCTGGCTGCTGATGGCCGGCACCTACGCGCCGATGCTGCGCTACTACCGCCAGCCGCTCGTGCTCGCTCCGCTTCTTCCGTTCACGGCGCTGCTCTACCTCCTGATGACGGTCGATTCGGCCGTGCAGCACTACCGCGGACGCGGGGCGTCATGGAAGGGCCGTACCTATGCCCGTCCCAGTGACGCCTGAAACCGGTCGTCCCTACCCGAAACCACGGCAACCCAGGTCACCGCATCGTGACGCTCCGTCAGCACGAAGCCGGTGCGGCACCGTCACACCACCGGCGGGCCACCGTCCGCACACCGGCACATCACCCAACTGGCGAGTACGAGTAGGCGCAAGACGGGGCGGATGCGGCGAATCGTGCACGTGAACGGGAAGTGAAAGCTGTGGCCCTGACCTGGGAATATGCAGGTCAGGGCGGTGTCGGAGGGCCCTCGCTATGGACCCGGTGAAGTCGTGGGCTTAACTTAGGTCCATGACCTCCCCCCGCTCCACTTATGGCGGCGGTTACTACTCCGCGCCCTCCTTCCCGGACACCCCCATCTACGACTCCCTCGTCGCCGAGCGGGGTACTCCGCAGATCGCTCCGATCCGCGTCCCGGCCGCCTACGACTCCCCGAGTTCCGGCTACTCGAGCGGTGGGTACCTTCCGGCCCTCGCGTCCTCGCTGCCGGCCCTGCCGGCCGCGCTGCCGCCCGCCATGTCCCAGCAGCACCAGCACATCCCGGCGTACGGGTACCAGTACCAGCAGCAGTCCGCCCCGCAGCAGATGCACCAGCAGCCGCAGCAGCCGATGCCGCTCCAGCAGGCGCCCGCCCCGTACATCCCGCAGCAGCAGTTCGCGGCCCGTACGGGCTACGTTCCGCAGCCCCAGCCGCAGCAGCCCCGGCCGGCCGCCACGGCCACCGGCTACGAGGCCATGCGTCCGATGCCGCCCCGGCCGATGCAGGCGCAGCCCGCTCCCGTCCCGGCCGCCTCGTACGAGGACCCGTACGGGCGCCCGTACCAGCAGCAGGGGCGGGGCTACTAGCACCGTCCGTTCCGTCGAGGTCGTCGCGGAGGTCCCGGGGGCGGATGGCAGGATGCCCCCATGTCGAAATTGCACGTCCAAGCGCTCCACGTCCATCCCGTCAAATCGCTGGCGGGGACGGCTCCCTGCGAGGTGGCCGTGGAGCCTTGGGGTCTGGCCGCCGACCGCCGCTGGGCGGTGGTGGACAGCGAGGGCACGGTCATCACACAACGCCAGCAGCCGAGGCTGGCCTTGGCGAGCGCCCGTCCGCTGGGGGGCGGCGGGGTCTCGCTGTCGGCGCCGGGCATGGCGGACCTGACGGTGGACGTACCGGAGCCGGGCCCGCTGGAACCGGTCGTGCTGTTCGGGAAGAAGATCGAGACCGTCGTCGCGGCGCGGGCCGCGGCCGACTGGTTCAGCGCGTACCTCGGAGTTCCGGCGCGCATGGTGCACCTGGACGACCCGGCCGTGCGCCGGCCGGTCGATCCGGACTACGCACTGCCCGGCGAGACCGTGAGCCTGGCCGACGCCTATCCCCTGCTGATCGCCACCCTCGCGTCCTTGGACGCGCTCAACTCGCTGATCGCCCAGGGGGACCACCCGGGCGAGGGCCCCCTCCCGATGAACCGCTTCCGCCCGAACGTGGTGGTGTCCGGGGCCGGGGCCTGGGACGAGGACGGCTGGCGGCGCATCGCGATCGGAGAAGCCGAGTTCCGCGGGGCGCGCGAATGCGGTCGCTGCATCGTCACGACCACCGACCAGGAGACGGCGGAGCGCGGCAAGGAGCCGCTGATGACCCTGGGCAGGCACCGGCGGATCGGGAAGTCGCTGGCCTTCGGGCGGCAGCTGGTGCCGGTGCGGCTGGGCACGATCCGGGTCGGCGACGAGGTCCGCGTCCTGGAATGAGGGCGCACCGGCGGGCCGGCGGGACCGCGGTGCGGCGGAACGGGTGGCGGAACGACACGTTCGGGGGGCTCTGCCGCTTCCATGGAACCAACGGGCCCGACCTGCCCGTTGGATCATTCGAGACGGACGAGGAAGGCACGAGGCGGGCACGAAGGAAGCGTGCGAGCGTGTCCCGGGTCCCGGCATGCACGTCGTCGGGACATGCGGGAGGCTGGTGCGGCAGACAGACGGAAACTGGCACAAGGGGGGAGCCGGACCGTGCGGACAGCATGGGGTGTGTGGCGCTGGCGGCGCAATCCGCTGCGCCGGCCGACGGATCTCTTCGAGGCATGGGTGGCGTTCGCCGCGCTGCTGTGCGTCCTGCTGGTGGCTCCGGCCCTCGGCTGCGCCGCCGGCCTGCGGGTGGACGGCACGCTGCAGCGGGCCGCGCGCGAACAGCGGCAGGAGCGCTACCTCGTGCCGGCTGTGGTGGTCCGGCCGACACCGGACGCCGTCGTGGGCGCGGACGCCGATACGGCGACGCAGCGGCAGGCCCCGCGGCGTTCGCGGATCGTCGCCTCGTGGACCGCGCCGGACGGCAGCAGTCACCAGGGCACGGTGCCGGCCGCGGAGGAACCGCCGCGCCCCGGCGACCGGTTCCGGATATGGACGGACACGCACGGCCGGCTGGTCGGACAGCCCCTCGACCCGTCCGCGGCGAGCATCCACGCGGGGTTGGCCGGCCTGGCCGCCGCCCTCGGCATCGCCGCGCTGGTGGAGACGGTCCGCCGCCTGGTCGTACGAAGGCTCATGCATCGGCGGTACCTACGGCTGGACCGCGCGTGGGCCGCGGCGGGACCCGACTGGGGTCGGGCGGGCGCGGGCAGCTGACCTGGCAACTCACCGGGCCCGCGCGCGCTACGGTGGAGCGGCCGCAGCCGTCGCTGCGGCCACGGCGATCCCCTCGGCGGCACGGGCCCGCGGCAAGCGAGCCCGCGGGCCCCGGGGATCGACGCAGCACACGCGCACGTGAGCACGCGAACACGAGGGTGGGGGCACGACAGCACCATGGCTCAGGGCACGGTCCAGGTGACGCACGGCAGTACTTCGCGGTGGCGGCGCCGCTCCGGTGAATACGCGACGCTGACCGCCGCGCTGGCCGTGGCGGGCGACGGAGACGTCCTGTCCATCGCCCCCGGCACCTACCGGGAGAACCTGGTCCTCCACCACGCGGTGACCCTGCGCGGGCCGGAGGGCGCCGTGGGGTCCGTGCGGATCGCCCCGCCCGACGGGGTCGCGCTGACCGTCCGCGCCTCGGCCGTCGTCCAGGACCTGTACCTCGAGGGCCAGGACCGTGCCGCGCCCGCGCTGCTCGTCGAGGGCGGCTCCCCCGAGCTCACGGACCTCCGCGTCAGCACCCGCTCGGCGGCCGGGATCGAGGTCCGCGGGGCCGGGGCGCGTCCGCTGGTCCGCCGGTGCACGGTGGAGAATCCGGCCGGGGTGGGGATCGCCGTACTGGACGGCGGCGGCGGGGTGTTCGAGGAGTGCGAGGTCGTGGCCGCCGGACAGGCCGGGATCTCGGTGCGCGGCGGCGGTCACCCCCGGCTGGAGCGCTGCCGGATCCACCACGCCACGGGCACGGGCATCGGGGTGACCGGCGAGGGCTCGGGTCTGGAGGCCCTGGGCTGCGAGGTGTACGAGATCAAGGGCGCCGGGGTGCAGGTCGCGGCGCGCGCCACCGCGGTGCTCACCGACTGCGCTGTCCACCGCACCTCGGCCGACGGGGTCACCCTCGACACGGACGCCGTGCTCACCCTCGACGGCTGCGACATCCACGACATCCCCGAGAACGCCGTGGACCTGCGCTCCCGGTCCGTGCTGACGCTCAGCCGCACGACGGTGCGCCGCTTCGGGCGCAACGGCCTGTCGGTATGGGATCCGGGCACCCGGGTCGTCGCCGACGCCTGCGAGATCCACGACAGTACGGGCGACTATCCGGCCGTCTGGATCAGTGACGGCGCGAGCGCCTCGCTGGACTCCTGCCGGGTGCACGACGTGCCGGACGCGCTGTTCGTACTGGACCGGGGTTCGCGGGCGGACGTCGTGGACAGCGATCTCTCCCAGGTCCGCAACACCGCGGTCTCGGTGAGCGACGGGGCGACGGCCCAACTGGACGACTGCCGGATCCGCGAGGCGGCGACCGGTGCGTGGTTCCGCGACCACGGCAGCGGCGGCACCCTCGCCAACTGCTCCATCGACTCCGTCCAGACGGGGGTGATCGTCACCAAGGGCGCCGATCCCGTGCTGGAACGGTGCACGGTCACCTCACCGGCCGAGGCCGGGTTCTACGTGTCGGCCGGGGGCCGCGGCACGTTCACGGCGTGCCGGGTCACGGGCAGCGCGGGCTTCGGTTTCCACGTCATCGACGGCTGCCGCACCACGCTGAACCGCTGCCACACCGAGCGCAGCGCGCGCGGGGGCTACGAGTTCGCGGAGGACGGCCCGGTCGCCGAGGACTGCACGAGCGACGAGTCGGGGCCGCGGCTCGCCGCCCACTCGGCTTCGGGTGCCGCCTCGGCCGGGGAACGCGCGGGGATCCGTACGGTCCCGTCCGCGCAGAGCCCCGCGGCGGCGCGGTCGGCGACCGGTCCGGTACCGGCGCAGCGGCCGGCTGACGAGGCGGACCCGGCCGCCGGGCCGGCCGCGGGACGCGGTTCGGGCGAGGTGCTGGGCCAACTCGACGCACTGGTGGGGCTGGACAGCGTCAAGCGTGAGGTCCGCGCGCTCACCGACATGATCGAGGTGGGGCGGCGACGGCAGCAGGCGGGCCTGAAAGCGGCCTCGGTCCGCCGCCACCTCGTCTTCACCGGCTCCCCCGGCACCGGAAAGACCACCGTGGCCCGCCTCTACGGCGAGATCCTGGCCTCCCTCGGGGTGCTGGAGCGCGGCCACCTGGTGGAGGTGTCGCGGGTGGACCTGGTCGGCGAGCACATCGGGTCCACGGCGATCCGTACCCAGGAAGCCTTCGACCGGGCGCGGGGCGGGGTGCTGTTCATCGACGAGGCGTACGCGCTGGCGCCCGAGGACTCGGGCCGCGACTTCGGACGCGAGGCGATCGACACGCTGGTGAAGCTGATGGAGGACCACCGGGACGCGGTGGTGGTGATCGTCGCCGGGTACACGGCGGAGATGGACCGCTTCCTGACGGTCAACCCGGGGGTGGCCTCGCGCTTCTCCCGGACCATCACCTTCGGGGACTACGGGCCGCAAGAGCTGTTGCGGATCGTGGAGCAGCAGACGGAGGAGCACGAGTACCGGCTCGGCGAGAAGACCGCCGAGGCGCTGCTGAGGTACTTCACCGACCTCCCGAAGGGGCCGGCCTTCGGCAACGGCCGTACCGCCCGCCAGACCTTCGAGTCGATGGTCGAGCGGCACGCGGGGCGAGTGGCGCAGCTGTCGGAACCGAGCACGGACGATCTCACCCTGTTGTTCCCGGAGGACCTGCCGGAGCCTGCGGTGGCTGCCGTGGCGCCGGGGGCGCCGACGCCGGCGGCCTGACCGGGCGTTCCCGGCGGCCGGCGCCCCCGGCGGCCGGCGGACGCTCCCGGCCGCCGGGACGCCGTCCCGCCGTCACAGGTCCCGGCGCATGCACCCGGGGCCGGCGGGCGAGGCCGTGTACGGCTTCCCGGTCACGGATCTCACGCAGCCCCGGTCCGGGGGCGCTCTCCTCGAGGGTCCGGAAGCCGCAGCGGGCGTAGTACGGAGCGTTCCACGGGACGTCCACGAAGGTGGTGAGGGTCAGCGCGGGGGCGCCCTGCTCCGCGGCCCACTGCGCCACGTGCTCCAGCAGGGACCGCCCGATGAGGCGGCGTGCACGGTCCGGATGCACGGACACCTGCTCGACGTGGAGGTTTCCGTCGACCCGGTCGGCGAGCAGGTACCCGACCGGGGGGTCCCCCTGCCGTCGGCCGTGACCCTGGCCAGTCCGGCCTTCCGGTAGCCCAGGAGTTCCTCCAGCGGGAGCGGTTCGTCGTCGGCGACCTCCGGCATGCCGACGGCCCGGAAACGCTCCCTGGCGGGCCTCTCGATGTCCTGGAGGAGGGGCAGTTCCGGCGTGTGCGCTGCTCTGATCAGCCTGCACGGCATTGTCCCGCCCGGGGCGGCCGCGCGAAACGGGTTCACCGCCCCGCGACACACATCTGACGGTCCGCCAGTTACAGTGGCAGCCCGCCCGCCGCCGTCCGCGGCCCGACCTGACCCCCGACCAGAGTCCGCCCACAGCCCGATCGCAACCGCCCGACGCCGTCCTCCGCCGCCACCCGGGGGCACCGGCCGTCCACCGAACCCAGGGAGCAACGCCATGGCCCGTCGACTCCGCCCCGTGGGGCTGGACTTCACCGAAGACGCCCCGGTACGCCTGGTCTTCACGGCGAGGACCGCGTCGGCTCCCGACGGCGTGTACCGGGCGCTGGCCGAGGAGGTCGAGGGCTGGCCGCGCTGGTTCGGGGCCGTCACCCTGGCCCGGCCCACGCACGGCGGCGCCGGGCGCGAGATCAGGCTCGTGGGCGGGGTCCGATTCCAGGAGACGATCATGGCGGCGGATCCGGAGCAACGCTACGCGTACCGCGTCGACGAGACCAACGCCCCCGGTGTCCGGGCCCTGTTGGAGGAGTGGCGGCTCACGCCGACCGGTTCCGGCACCCACGTCCGCTGGACCTTCGCGGCCGACGGCCCGGCCCCCGTCCGTCTCGCCCTCGCCGCCGCCCGCCCGGGCCTGGGCCATTCGTTCCGCTCCGCGGTCCGCGCCCTGGACCGGCGGCTGACGGATCGACGCGGCGCGGATCAGTAGGAGCCGTCCGGCCGGCGCCCGGCGGTGAGGCCGACCGCCGGGTTCGACGCGGCCAGGTCCCCGTAGCCACCGGCCGTCCAGACCCGGACGCGGAACTCCTGGAGGGTCAGGGCGGTTCGCTCGCCCTCGAAGTGCACCCTGGCGCAACGCCCGCAGTACCAGCCCTGGATCCAGAGCCGCTCGGCGGCGGCGAGACCGGGCTCCGTCCGTGCGCGGTGGGCCTTCCGCTCACGGAAGACCCGGACGAGGAGGACGACCGCGGTCACCAGCGCGGCCGCCGAGATCACGTCGAGGAAGAACAGACCGGACTCCGGTCCGGACGCGGACACCTCGTTCCACCCCGGCGACGGATACCGCGGCCGGGATTCCCGCGCGCTCCCGTCGAACCAGTGCCCGGCCAGCGAGCCGCCCAGGAACGTGCCGATCGCCACGAGCACCAGGAGCAGGCCCAGGCACCCCCGCCCCCTGGACCGCCGGCGCGGGCGGCGTCGGCGCCAGCGCCTCCGCGAGGTGCGAGACCACCTCCCGGGTCACGTCCCGCCGCTCGACGCCGACGCCCATCTCCTCGCGGACGTGCCGGTGCCCCTCCAGGAACACCGCCTGAACCGCCCGCACTTGGTCGGAGCGCACACAGCCGGGACGCTCGCGCAGCGGCCCGGGACCCGCACTCGCTCCCTCGCCCTCGCCCACGCCCCCGTGGCCGCCTCCGGTTTCGCCTTCGCCTTGGCCGACCGCCGGAGAGCCGGGGGCGGGCGGGCGGGGCCGAGCCCGCGTCCGCGCTTCCCGCTCCGGCCTGCTGTAGTCGATGCCCGCCATGGTCCCCCCGAGGCTCCGCGTGATCGCAGTCCGCACAGCCTAGATGAATGAGTCCAAGAGGCGTCGTTGCGGTCAGTGACCGTAGGCAGTGAGGGACCGCTTGATGGGCTGTCCAGTCTGGTCGTTGTGCCAGATCGCCGCTGCGGGTGCGAGGACCCGGGGCGAACGGCGAGCACGTCTGCGCGGTATCGAGCATGTGGTGCGCAGTAGCCGTACTGGGCCCGGCCTGCCAGGTCCGAGCGTTTGGCCGTCTCGCGGGAGCAACCGCGGCCGACCGGTGTGGAGTCGACCAGCTACACATCGTCGCTCCACAGTGAGGTATCGCGGGCCACGATGCGGATCATGCTGGTGAGCAGTGAGAACGCGGCGTAGCCGGCGCCGCTCGGAGGTGTATCCGAGCAGCGCCGACATGACCGCGAGCGTGATCAGCCCGGCATCACTGAGCGTGGGCGTGATTCCGACGGCAGGCCGCCACGGCGCCAGCCACGGTGAGGCCTGCAACTCGTCGTCGATCCGGGCATGGAGTGCCGTTGCAAGGGTGTCCAGGTCGTTGGTCACACATCGACGGCGGACGCCCTCGTCTCATGTCCGCAGACGATCCCTTGGACTCGTTCAGGGATCCGGGGCGGTGCCCACTGCGGTGACTATGCGTCACGGTCATTGCGCAGGGCCTGGATGAGCCAGGGGTACACCGGAATCAGGTTCGGTACGACCTGCCAGCCGTTGACGATCCACACCAGCCGCCAGTATCGGTCCACCCGGGGATCGTGCGCCTCTTTGAACTGCTGGGCCATCCAGTCCCGGAATTCCGTGTCAGGGGTGCGCGCGAACACCTCGGCGAAGCGGTGCACGACGTCGTCGATGACGGGTGCGCCCCTGTCGCTGAGCGGGTCGATGCCCGACTCCATGGCCTCGGCCACCTTCTGACGGGTGAACTCCATCAGTTCCTCGCCGACCTCGCTCTCGATGTCGAGCGTGCTCCCGGCGGCCTGGCACCTGGCCGTCCGGCGCATCCGGGCCCGGAAGTCCTCGTCGCCGACCAGCTCGGCGAGTTCCACCCACGCGGAGACCTGCTCGCTGGACGGATCATCGGGGAGGTCGGGAGTGGCGGCGCGAACCATGGCCACCGCGGCCGGGTCGGCATCCACGGTGCCGAAGGTGCCCTCCATGAAATCGTCGATCAACCGTTGGCGTTCCTCGCCGGACAGCTGCGTGAGCCTGTGCATGAGCTTGGTCTCCTCGGGGTTGGACCCGCTGCTGGCCATGACTCGCAGAACGCTCCGACGCAGTTGCAGCACCCGAATCTGGACGTCCACGGCGTCGGCGTGCGCCGCGGCGACTTCCGCCACCGAGAGCTCGCGGTCCAGCACCCGTTGAATTGTGGGCAGGTCCATGCCCAGCTCGCGCAGCGTGCGGAGGAGTTCCAGACGAAGCAGTGCGTCGTGGTCGTAGAGCCGGTAGCCGGCGGGACTTCGAGTGGTCGGCGCTACCACCCCCGAATCGGAGTAGAACCGGATGGTTCTCACGGGCAAGCCGGTCCGCCGGGAAAGCTCCCCGATCGAGTAGAGGGTCGTAACGTCCATGTCCCCCACTCTGCTGTCTCCAGTCAGTGGAGACTCAAGGCCGTTCCCCAGCCGGGCCCCGACCGAGACGTCCTGCGAGTTGCCGAAGCATGCATCGCGGGCTCTCCGCTGAGCGCCCAGGACGACGGGCACGCCTTGCACGCGCCGGGCGAGCGATGACAGCGACAAACGACATGCGTCACCGCTCGCTGTCGGCCTCTGGCTACGAGCCCTCGGACCCAATCATCCAGTGCTGTGACCGCCGCGCCTTCGGGGTCACGCCACGGTTTCGTCACGGATCGGAGCCCGGGATGCCGGACGGCCGGGTCGCCGCGGCCGCCCGCCGCCCGCCGCCCGCCGCCCGGACCGGGGTCCGGGTCCGGAACTCGCACAGCCCGGGGGCACGTTCAGTGGTCAGGCGAGGGGCTCGCGCCACTCCCCGGTGGCCAGCAGGTTCTCGAGGGTCTTCGTGTACGGGGCGATGTCGAGGCCCTGGGCCGCCAGCCATTCGTCGGAGTAGTACTTGTCCAGGTAGCGGTCGCCGGAGTCGCAGAGCAGGGTGACCACGCTGCCCGTACGGCCCTCCGCGACCATCTCCGAGATGATCTTCAGCGCGCTCCAGACGCCCGTACCGGTGGAGCCGCCCGCCTTGCGGCCGATCGCCGCCTCGAGCGCGCGGCACGCGGCGACGCTCGCCGCGTCGGGGACCCGCATCATCCGGTCGATGGCGCCGGGCACGAAGCTCGGCTCCATGCGGGGCCGGCCGATGCCCTCGATGCGCGATCCGCAGTCGCTGCTCGCGTGCGGGTCGTGGTTCGTCCAGCCGTCGAAGAAGCAGGAGTTCTCCGGGTCCGGGACGCAGATGCGGGTGTCGTGCTGCATGTAGTGCACGTAGCGCGCGATGGTCGCGGAGGTGCCGCCGGTGCCGGCGGTGGCCACGATCCACGCGGGCTCGGGGTACCGCTCCAGGCGCAGCTGCTGGTAGATCGATTCTGCGATGTTGTTGTTGCCGCGCCAGTCGGTCGCGCGCTCCGCGTACGTGAACTGGTCCATGTAGTGCCCGCCGGTGCGCGCCGCGAGCTCGGCCGACTCCTCGTACATCTTCATCGAGTCGTCGACGAAGTGGCACACGCCGCCGTGGAACTCGATGAGCCGGCACTTCTCGGGACTCGTCGTACGCGGCATGACCGCGATGAACGGGACGCCGATCAGCTTGGCGAAGTACGCCTCCGAGACGGCGGTGGACCCGGACGACGCCTCGATGACGGGCCGGCCGGGGCGGATCCAGCCGTTGCAGAGGGCGTAGAGGAACAGGGAGCGGGCGAGCCGGTGCTTGAGGGAGCCCGTCGGGTGGGTGGACTCGTCCTTGAGGTAGAGGTCGATGCCCCAGGCCTCGGGGAGCGGGAAGCGCAGCAGGTGGGTGTCGGCGGAGCGGTTGGCGTCCGCCTGCACCTTGCGGACGGCCTCCTTCAGCCAGGCGCGGTAGTCCACGTCGCTGCGGTCGACGTCGATGGTCGTGGCCGTCGTGCCCGTGCTGCTCATGCGCCGTGCTCCTTCGTACTTCCTGATGTCCGGAGTGCTCCACGGGTGCGTGTCTCCCCGCTCCCGCTTTCGCAATGTACCCCCCTCACCTGCACAAACAGTCACTTTGGGTATCCATGCGGATCCCTTTCGCTCGCTTTCGGTTGCACACCGGGCCACAGTGGGTGACCCTGGGGAGGCGTCACCGAGGGTGCAGCACCCGTAACACTGATGTCGGGGAGTCGCAGCCGTGATCAGTCATTCCCGCAGGCACTGCGTGGTCGAACTGCAGGCCCTGCCCTTGCGGATCGGACAGATCCGCCGAATCGTTTCAGCGCAACTGCGCCACTGGCAGCTCGATCCGCTCATAGACCGGGCTGCGCTCGGCGTGACGGAACTGCTCAGCAACGTCCACCGCCACGCGCAGCCGGACAAGACCTGCACGGTCGAGATCGAGCTCCGCCTCGGCCGGCTGACCGTGTCCGTCTACGACAGCGATCCCCGCCTCCCGGTCCTCCGGGCGGCCGCGGGGGCCGCGTGGTCCGCCGGAGCCGCCGACGCGGCCGGGCTCCTCGATACCGCCGGCACGTCCGGCTCGGCAGGACCCGTCGAAGCCGACAGGACCTGCGGGACCGACGGGACCGACCCGACCGACTTCCTGGAGACCTCGGGACGCGGCCTCGCGCTCGTGGAGGCCCTCAGCGAGGCGTGGGGGGCACGGCACCGGCCCGACAGTCCGGGGAAGGTGGTGTGGTTCTCCCTGCGTGCCGCACCGGGTCCGGCCGCGCCGCACCATCCGGTGCTCCTGGGCAAGACCAAGCCGGTACGAGGCCCCGCGCGGCCCGTGACGACCGCCGTTCCTTCCGAACCCGTCTCCGCCGGCCTGTCGGTGACGGCCTCGGTCGGAGCCCGGCCCGGGTAGGTCTCCGGCCGCCGGGTCCCCTGGGAAGCGGCGTCGGGCCGTCAGGCCGCCGCCCCCAGGGCCCCGAGGGGGTCGTCCAGCACCGGCTGCCACGCCAGCTCGGCCGCTCCGACCAGGCTGTTGTGGTCGAGCGTGCACGGCAGGATCGGCACGCCGCCGCTGCGTCCCCACAGGCTGCGGTCCGCGACCACCGCGCGCAGCCGCTCGGGGTCGGCGTGGAGCAGTTCCCGGTGGAGGCCGCCGAGGATGATCCGATCCGGGTTCAGGATGTTCACCAGGCCGGCGAGGCCGAGGCCGAGCCGGTCGATGAGCTCTTCCGTGGCCGCCCGCACACCGGGCTCCGCGTGCTCCTCGCGCAGCAGGTCCCGCGCCTGCTGGAGCAGCGACACCTCCGGTCCGGGCGTGCGCCCTGCGGCGGTGAGGAAGGCCAGCGGGTCGGCCTCCACGTCGAGGCAGCCGCGGCTGCCGCAGTAGCAGGCGCGCCCCTCGGGATTCACGGTGAGGTGGCCGACTTCCAGGGCCAGGCCCGAACTCCCGCTGTGCAGGCGGCCGTCCAGGACGAGCGCCCCGCCGACCCCGCGGTGGCCGGTGGCCACGCACAACAGGTGCTGGGCGCCGCGGCCGGCGCCGTGCCGGTGCTCGGCGAGTGCAGCGAGGTTGACGTCGTTGCCGGTCAGCGCCGGACCGTCGATGCCGGCGGCCTTCACGCACGCGGCGAAGACGTCCCGTACGGGGGAGCCGGCCGGCCAGGCCAGGTGCAGCGGGTTCAGCGCCGTACCCTCCGGCTCCGCGACCGCCGAGGGCACCGCGAGCCCCGCGCCGATGCAGCGCCGACCGGTCTGCGCGAGCAGCGCGGCGCCGGCTTCGACCACCGCGCCCAGCACCTGTGCCGGGTCCGCGGAAACGGGCACCCTTCCGGGGGCGGTGGCCACGATCCGTCCGCCGAGGCCGACCAGCGCGGCCCGGAACCCGTCCGAGTGCACCTGCGCGGCCAGCGCCACGGGGCCGTTCTCGTCCACGGAGAGCCGGTGCGAGGGACGGCCCTGGGCGCCGCCCGCCCCGCCGGGGCGGGAGTCGACGCGGATCAGGCCGAGCGCCTCCAGCTCGGCGGCGACGGCTCCGGCGGTGGCGCGGGTGACCCCGAGCTCCGCCGTCAGGACCGCGCGGGTCGGGGCCCGGCCGGTGTGGACGAGCTCCAGTGCGGGGCCGAGGGCACCGCGGCCCCGTTCCAGTTTGGTCCGCGCGGAGCCGGCGGGCGCGGTCGGCACCGAGGGCTCGGACGCCGCCGACGGCTGCGACTCCGCCGGCACCTGCGACGCCGCCGACACGGCCGGCGCGGCGGCCGTGTCGGGCCCGGTCGCGGCGGTCGCGGGCACCCCCTGGGTCCCGTCGGTCTTCCCGGTACCGGCGGACACCGTGGTCACATCCCCCACCCGCGGCGGGGCCCCGTTGCCGTTCATGACAGCGATCCTCGCACGGCCGGAGCGCCGAGAACGCCGTCCGCTAGCCGAGCCCGCCGACCCGGAGGGTGATGTTCAGCCGGCCGGTCAGCCCCAGGCCGGGCGGAGCGGTGCCGGGCAGGACCTTGGGCACGCCGTGATAGGCCCGCCGGACCGGTCCGCCGAAGACGAACAGATCCCCGCTGCGCAGCTCGACGTCCTGATACGGACGCCCGCGGGAGTCGTTGTTGCCGAAGCGGAAGAGGCACGCATCACCCAGGCTGAGCGAGACGACGGGGGCCGGGGAACGCTCCTCGGCATCGCGGTGCATGCCCATGCGGGAGTCGCCGTCGTAGAAGTTGATCAGGGCGATGTCGTACGCGCCGTCGAGACCCGGCAGATCCCGGGGGTCCCGCGGATCCCACCCGCCCCCCGCCTGCCGCAGAACCTGCCCGTCGTGGCCGTACTGCCCGCCCTCCAGCCCGTAGGCGGCGGTCACCGCTTCCCTCCCCAGCCGCGCGAGCCAGTCGGGCATCGGTTTGACCGGCGCCCCGTCCCCGTCCACGGCGGTGGGCGCGTACGCGTACGGATACCAGTGCCGCCCCAGGCACACCTGCCGGGCGGTCATCGTCCCTCCGCCGGGTGTCCGCACGGTGCGCAGCCCGGCCGGAGGCCTGGCCCATGCGCGGCAGGCGTCGAGCAACTCCCTCTGCCGCGAGGGGTCGAGCCAGTCGGGCACGTGTACGGCGCCGGGAACGATCTCGGTGCGCTCGCGCGGGAAGAACCCGCGCGGGAAGAGTTCGCCATCCATGCCTTCCATTGTCCGTCCCCGCTGGCAGACTCCGGGCATGGAGATCACTGAGTATGTGAAGACCCTTGCCCGCGAGGGCGAACTGCTCGCCGACGCCGCCGAACGGGCCGGTACCGACGCCCCGGTGGCCACGTGTCCCGAGTGGCGGATCGCCGATCTGTTGCTGCACACGGGTTCGGTGCACCGCTGGGCGGCCGGATACGTCGCGGACGCACTGGTGGAGCCGGCTCCCTTCCCGAGGCCGCCCGAGCTGGCGGGCGCGGAGTTGCTCGCCTGGTTTCGCGAGGGCCACGCGGCGCTGGTGCGCATCCTGACCGAGGCCCCGGCCGATGTGGAGTGCTGGACCTTCCTGCCGACGGCTCCGCCGTCTCCGCTCGCGTTCTGGGCGCGGCGCCAGGCCCACGAGACCACCGTGCACCGGATGGACGCGGAGTCGGCGCTCGGCGTGGAATTCCGCCCGGTGGAACCGGAGTTCGCGACCGACGGCGTGGACGAGCTATTGACCGGATTCCATGCGCGTCCCAAGAGCCGGGTACGGACGGCCGAGCCCCGGGTACTGCGGGTGCGCGCTGCCGACACGGGCGCGGTGTGGACCGTACACCTGTCGCCGGAACCGCCGCGCACCGTGCGCGGCGACGCGGACGGCGCGCCGGCCGACTGCACGCTCACGGGCGAGGCCTCCTGGCTCTACACGGCGCTGTGGAACCGGCTGCCGCTCACCGGTCCGGGCGTGACGGGTGACACGGAGCTGGTCCGCCTGTGGACGGCCACGGCGGGGATCTGACCTCCGGGGAGGCCGCCGCCGCCGAGGTCACGTCCTTGTGGCAGCGCCCCGGACCCTGTGACACTGGTCGCATGGGGCGACGCAGCGAGGCGGACCGGGACGCGGTCACCATCGAGATCGTTTACGCCCTCGTCAGCGGCGGCTTCGCGGCGGCCCTCGTTTTCGCGGCGCTCTACGGACCGGCCGTGGCCTTCGACCTCTCCCCCACCACCGCCCACACCTTGGCGGTCGCGGGCGGCGCCCTGGCCGGGGTCGCGTTCCTTTCGCGGGTCGCCCACATCCTGTGGCGCCACGCCGGCCGCCGGGAGGACGAGGGCGGCTGACGTCGGATGACGTCGGGTGAGGCTGACGTCGGACGGGCTGACGTCGGACGGTCCTCGAGCTCCGGCCGGGCCGGGGACTCCGGGGAGCTCTGCCCGACCGCTTGGCGGCGTAAGGTTTCGCCTCAGCCGAGGGAGGACGCGTACGCGGTCTGGGAACGGTACCTCCAACTGGGTTGCGCGTTCCACGGGTTCGGCATCTCCGCGCTGGTGGCGTACGCGTAGCCCGCGCCGCGCTCGAACGCGGTGCGCAGCGTGGAGCGCATCGCGGAGGCGTCCGGGACGTCGTGGACCAGATGCCAGAACGCGGTCCCGCTCGGGTCGAGTTCGGTGCCCGCGCGGTATCCGGTGCTGTCGTTGAACACGTTGCCGCCGAGCCACCCGCCGCCCGCGTACGCCGCGTACGTGTCCTCGTAGGTGACGAAGACGTCGGCGGTGCGGTGGCCGGGCTCGAGGTAGCAGTCCGCGATGGCCGTGCCCGGGTTGTTGACCACCAGGTCCGGGGCGTCGTCCTCGTCTCCCGGGGCGACGGCCTCCATGGTGTCCTGGACATAGCGGCGCAGTTGCGCGTAGTGGTCGCGGACGGCGTTGGCCGGGCCGCAGTCGCGGCTGACGACGTCGAAGAAGATCCCGTCCACGTGCAGGCGGCCGTCACCGGTCCTCAGGTAGTTGTCCACCGAGGCCTCGACCTCGGCGATGGGGCGGTTGCCGTGGTCGGTGTGGACGTAGCCGAGCACCTTGGTCTTCTCGCCGGTGGAGGTGGTGCCGGAGCGCAGGGCGTCGGCGCGGGCCCGCCAGCGGGCGTCGAAGGGGGAGTCGCCGTTGCCCGGATTGAGGACGACGACGGAGGCGGCCGGCCCGGTGGCGGTCAGGTCGACGAGCATCGGGTCGTCGGCCCAGACGTACGCGGGGACGGCTATCTCCAGGCCGCGGACGCCCGGCGCCCGGGGGGCCGGGGTCACCGCCGGGGTGACCGCGGCACCGGGAGCGGAGGCCGCCGGCGCCGGGCCCGAGGTCGCCGAGGCGGTGACGGCCGGCGCCGGCGCGGCCAGTAACACGGTGGCGAGGACGGCGTAGAAGGCCTTCGCGGCGCGGGTCATGGCTGCTCCTCGAGCTGCGGCAGGGAGGCGGACCCGAGGAACACTAAACGCGCGGCCGCCCGCAGCACGGCGGAATCCTTCGCTTCGGTAGGAGGAACAGACAAGCGAACTTTCACTGGGGCGGAATCACTCTGCGGGGGTGCGGAATCCGGTGGAGCCCGAAGGCATCCGGGGGAATCCGCGGGCACGGGAGGAATCCGGAGGAATCCGGGGGCACGGGAGGAATCCGGAGGTCGCCCCGTCGCCGATCACTCACCCGGGCCGCCCTGCGACGTACGGACATCCGCCTGGCCGGCCCGAACCGGTCGACGCCGCCGGGGTTGGTCGAACGGGTGATGACGGGGCGACTCGCGCTGCTTGACGACTGGCCGCACGCTCCGACCTGTTCTTCTGGGATCGAATGAGTGCACTCGTGATCGAGTGGACGCGGAGAATGAGAGCCACGGAGGGTACATGCGCAAGCTTCATCACGCCGTGATCGTCGCGGTCGCGGCGGGGAGTCTGGCCGTCTTGGGCGCGGGAGCCGCCCATGCGGAGGGTGCGAGCGGCCTGGACGGGCGGTCCTACCGCGCCATGCCCTCGGCGGGCCTCCGCACGGCCCACGCAGCGGGCCAGTCGCACCTCCGGCAGCTGCCGCAGCTTCCCGCGCTCCCGCAACTGCCCGCCCTCCCGCAGCTGCCCCGCCTCCCCCAGCTTCCGCCCGTGGCCCAGGCGTCGCACGATGCGTACCGGGCGCAGGCAGCCCCCGAGACCGGCGGCATGTCGACGGCAGGACAGGGGTCGTACGCGCCGTACGTTCCCTACGCGCCGTACGTTCCCTACGCGCCGTACGCGACCACCGCCTCCGGCACTCCGAACACCCCCAACACGCCCAACACGCCGAACACCCCGAACACCCCGAACACGCCCGGCAACCCCAACACCCCGAACACGCCCAACACGCCCAACACCCCGGGCGGTGGCAACCACACGCCGAACACCCCCAATACCCCGAACACCCCGAACACGCCCAACAACTGACCTGGCTTCGGGAGTCGTCTCGTGAAGGGAGCCTGCGGGCGCAGATGCGAGTGCGGGCGATGCCGGTGAAAGCAACGAAGTGCTCGGCGTTGCGTGCGTAGCGGCGGTGGCGGCAGCCGCTGAGCCGGGCCACGGTGCGTTCGGCGATCCGTCGATGCCCCTACGACGGTGAAGGCTCGAAGCAAGAAATGCCGGCCGTACGCCGCTTGATGCCACACGCCCGACAACCGTGGCCGGAGGTAGGCGCGCAGTCGCAGTCGGGCACCGGCCGCTGGAACAAGCCTACAACTCGTCCAGCAACAATCCGCAGGACCGCCGGCCCACCGAACCATCCATACGAGACAGCCTCCTGGGCACGTCCTGGGTATCTGGCCCCCATTCCTCATGACACGCGGCGGCGCCGCGCAGTGACTTCACTGCGCGGCGCCGTCATGTTCATGTGTGTGCATCATGCGGGGGTGTTCGGGGTGTTGGGAGTGTTGGGCGTGTTGTTGCCGCCACCGCCCGGAGTGTTCGGGGTGTTCGGGGTGTTCGGGGTGTTATTACCGGCACCGCCCGGGGTGTTCGGGGTGTTGGGAGTGTTGGGCGTGTTGTTACCGGCACCGCCCGGGGTGTTCGGGGTGTTCGGGCTGTTGGGGGTGTTGTTACCGGCACCGCCCGGGGTGTTCGGGGTGTTGGGAGTGTTCGGGGTGTTGTTACCGGCACCGCCCGGAGTGTTCGGGGTGTTCGGGGTGTTGTTACCGGCACCGCCCGGAGTGTTCGGGGTGTTCGGGGTGTTAGGCGTGTTGTTACCGGCACCGCCCGGAGTGTTCGGGGTGTTCGGAGTGTTAGGCGTGTGGTTCTGGCAGTTCCTATGCTTGTTGCACGTCTTGTGCATGACGTGCTGCGCCACCTGCACCGCCGACTGCGACGACTGAGGAGCGGAGGCGGCCATTGCAGTGGCCGGGAGTGCCATGCCGCCTGCGAGAGCTACGGTCGCTGCGGCCATCATCGCCTTGCGGGAAATGTTGAACATGGTATTTCTCCATTCAGAATTGCGGGGATCTCAGTGGATCCGTCCCGGCACGGGGCTTGTCTTGCGAATCGGCCTTGCGGTTGCGGTGGCCTGCTTCAAATAGACATGATCAACACGGGAGGTGTCATGTCACAGCATTACGTGTCTTGACATGACCAACCACTTCCGGTAAAAGCACTCGCACCGGGCTTTGGACCTGGTGGAATGCCTCGGAACCAGCATGCGGAACCTGCCGCGGCCACTGCTGCGCCTCACGCCCCGAAATGCAGTGCCGTGTGCCGACGGCGTCCGGGCGACTTACTGGATCTCCACCTTTCCCCTCCCCCGGGAAGGAGATCCCTCCCGGGCCGCACCTCGCACAAGCGGCGCTTCACGCTCACCGTTGAGGCAGCCCTGATCGGTGGCAGCGCCGCGCCGACGGCCGGTGCGCACGCCTCCTCGACACACTCGCCCGGAGATGAGACCTCCGCTGCCGCGGCCCCCCACGCGAAGCGGGCTGGGGGACCAGGCGGGGGCGCGCCCTCGACGTGAGGGCATCACAGGTGGACCTACCGTGCTGCACCGCGGGCCAGGCCCTGGCACCGGACCCCGCCCCCGGCCGCGGCCTCTCCCCCGCCCCCTCCGCACCCGCCGGCCGCCGAGGCCCCACCTCTCGGGCTCCGCGCCTCGCGCCCCGGCGGGGGCCGGTCCGCGGCACACCACCGGCTGCGGTCGCGATGCGTCCCGAGGACGAACCGGCCGGTTCCACCGGCACACGCGAGGTGGCCCTCAGGTCGAGCGGTGCGATGAGACTCGGCGCCGGCCAGCTGCCGTGGGTCGGGGGTCGTTCCCGAAGGCGATCGGCAACCGCCGACCGCAGTGGAAGCGCCGGCGTCGGGCGCGCCACCCGGTCACCCGACGGTGGCCGTTGGGGCGCGCGCGCCCGTTCGCCAGCCTTTCCCGCCCGTGCAGGGTGCAGGAAAGTGATCGAGGCGGCGAACAGTTTGAGGGCCAGGACGGACACATCCGTCCCGCGAGGATGCTCCTCAGCACTGAAGCCGGGCCCAGAGCAGCTCGACCAGCTTGCCCGGGCCGCAGCGGAAACCGCAGGCCGGGGCCGAAGCCTGGTAGCCCGAAGCCGGGGCCGCAGACCGGGCCGGGGCCGCTGGCCAGAGCCGCAGGACGGAGCCGGAGCTGCAGGCCGGACCGCAGCCGCAAACCGGGAGCCGGGAGCTAAGGCCGCAGGCGAGGCCGGGGACCGCAGGCCGACCCAGGGCAGCAAGCGGGGGGAGCAGGCCGGGCCGGGGCCGCAGGCCGGGGTGGGGCTGCACGCGGGGTGGGGGCCGCACGCCGGGGCCGGGGCCGCACGTGGGGTGGGGGGCAGGCCGACCCGGGGCCCCAGGCGGGGGCTCCAGGCCGGGCCGGGCCCCAGGGATGGGCAAGGAGCCGGGGCCGGAGCCGAAGGGCGGGGGGCGGAGGCCGGAGCCTGGGCTCGGCCGGGGCCGGAGGCCGGGCCGGGCGTCAAAGCCTGGGCCGGGAGCCGGGCCGGGGGACGGGCAGAGGTTGCCGGTGTCGTGCATTGGCTCGTAGGGCTCGATGGCGCACACGCTCCCGGCTGCTGTGACGACGGCATCGAGGAGCTGTTCGGCGACAGGGATCAAGCCGTCGGTGCAGTAGGGGCGTGCAGGGGTCGTACGGCCGCCGCTGGTCGGCTGCCTGAGCAGGGTGGCGGCGGGGCCGTGTTCGGTGATCAGGAAATCGACGAGCGGGTCGGTCCATGGGCGCGGTGCCGCCAGCGGCGAGTCGATACCGGAGGGGGCGAGGGCCCGCCTGGGCGCCTTCCTCGGCCTGGTGGCGGAATCCGGTCGCAAGAGGTCCGGGCGCACCAGGAAGTGGCGGGGGCGCGCGCCATCCCCACTCCCGCCGCCGAGAACACCACGAACGCTGGGCGTCCTCCCCGGCCGCCCCGCGCGACCGACCCCCCACCGAGGCCGAGGCGCACGGTACCGGGCTGCGCAGTCGGGCCGGCGGCCATGATCGTCGGCTTGACGACCACCGATGCAACAAAGCGCCCGATGGTCCCGTGAGCCGGAATCGCGCAGCTGCCCGATCGAGTTCAGGGCTCTACGGAGCCCAGATCAGGCACGAGAGCGACAGCAGGCAGCAGACCTCCCTGTCCGGCCGCCGGCTTCCCGGCCGGAACCCGTACGAGTCGGTCACGAGCGCCTGCGCCGACCGACCGCACCGACCGCACCGACCGCACCGACCGCACCGACCGGATGACGCCGATCCCCTGCGGGAACCCGTATGGACTCCGACCCGGCACCATCACCACCCGAACGAGGCACAGCCGCACCTCACCCATCCACCGCAGCCGACGATACCGGCGCTGATCCACAGGGAGTCTCACCAGCCGCTGCGTGCCCCACCAGCCACACCGGTCACCCCAGCCACACCGGTCACACCGGTCACACCGGTCACGCCAGGGTCCCCTCCCTCAGGCCGTCACACGGCGGGCAGTCCCACTCCGTGGGCCAGTTGACCTACGGCGTGGGCGAAGAAGGCGTCGCGGTCCTCGACGATTCGGGTGAACTGGCCGAAGAGCTCGAAGGAGATGAGGCCGAAGACCTGCGCCCAGGCGGCCACCAGAGCGGCGGTGACCTCCGGGGGCAGGCCTTCGGCGAAGTGACCGGTCATCCGGACGGCTTCGGGACGCAGCTCAGGGGGGAGAGGCGGGAGGGCGATACCTCGGCCCGCGTGGGCGGCGCGGGCGATGCCGATGAAGGTGTTGCCCACGCGGGAGGCTGGCCCGATGGTGTCGACGGGGGCGGTGTAACCGGGGACGGGGGAGCCGTAGATGAGCGCGTACTCGTGCGGGTGCTCCAGCGCCCACTTGCGGACGGCCTGGCAGACGGCGATCCAGCGGCCGCGGGGGGCGGCGGCGGTGGCGAGCGCGCGGGCGTCCGCCGCCTCAGCGGCGGCGCCGAGGGTGCTGTAGGCGTCGACGATGAGCGCGGTGAGCAGCTCGTCGCGGCTGGGGAAATAGCGGTAGAGGGCGGAAGAAACCATGCCCAGCTCGCGGGCTACGGCGCGCAGCGAGAGTTTGGCGGCGCCCTCTGCCGCGAGCGCGCGGCGGGCCTCGTCCTTGATGGCGGCGGTGACTTCGATGCGGGCCCGTTCGCGGGCCCCTCGCACGGGGCTCATGAGGTTCAGTGTGGCATGCAAGCAGAGCACTGCACGAAATCGGGAGCGGCGATCCATTTAGAGAGCACCGCTCTTGCTTTAGATCGGCGATCCGTGGACACTGATCTCAAGCGAGAGCACCGCTCTCCCAATTGCCTCGGAGGCCGCCATGAACGCGCCCACGCCCTACTACGTCCAGGCCGGCCCGCTCGGCATCCGCTTCAACGCCCTCTTCGGCAAGCTCGCCCGCCTCGGCATCAGCCTGGCCGGGACGGCCGAACTGTCGGTGCGCGGCCGCACGTCCGGTCAGATGCAGCGGATCCCGGTGAACCCCTACACGCAGGACGGCGTGCAGTATCTGGTCTCCGCCCGCGGCCACTCCCAGTGGGTGCGCAACATGCGAGTGGCGGGCGGCGGTGAGCTCCGCGTGGGCCGCACGGTACGCACCTTCACCGCCACAGAGATCACCGACCCGGTCGAGCAGGCGATCGTCCTGCGCGGCTACCTGAAGAAGTGGGGCTGGGAGGTCAACCGCTTCTTCAACGGCGTCACCGTCAAGTCCTCGGAGGCCGAGCTCCGGGCCGCCGCGCCCGACCACCCGGTGTTCCGCCTCACCATCGCCAGCTGACCGGGCGCCTCGCCCGCGCCTGCCCCGGCGCCCCTCCCCCGCGCCTGCCCCCGAAGCCCTCACCCGCGCCCACCCAAAAGCCCCTCCCACGCGACTGCCCCGAAGCCCGCGCCCGCCCCCAAGCCCGCGCCCGCCCCTCCGGCCGCCCCGGAAACGCGGAAACGGCCCCGCTGGGACACCCAGCAGGACCGCCACGCCACGCTTCGCCAGCTCTCCGGCTCCCCGGCCGTACGCCCGCTCACCCCGCTCCCCGCTCCCCCACCGGAAAGCCGGCCCCGGGCCCCAGCCCCGCCCCCGCCCCTCCAGCCGCCCCGGAAACGCGGAAACGGTCCCGCCGGGACACCCAGCAGGACCGCCACGCCACGCTTCGCCAGCTCTCCGGCTCCCCGGCCGTGGGCCCCGCTCGCCCACCGGGAAGCCGGCTCCGGGCCCCAGCCGGGCCCAGCATCGAGCCGAGACCCAGCCTTCGGCCCCGCCCCCGGCACCGAGCCGAGGCCCGGAGCCTCCTGGGTCCAGCCCTGGGGCAGGCCGGCATCAGACCCTGCGATCAGGCCCCGGCCCCGGCCCCGACCTTGCCCTCGCGCCCGTGGCCCTGGCCCTGGCCCTGGCCGTAATCGTCGCGCTGTCCAGGCCTGCCCGTGGCCCTGACCCTGGCCCTCACCCTGGTTGGCCTGGCCCTAACCCTGTCCCTCGCCCGCTCCCCGTCCCTTACCCGCGCCCTCACCCTGACCTTCGCCCGCGCCCTCACCCTCAGCCTCGGCAGTGGCCCGCGCCTGCCTGGCGTCGAGCAGGTGCAGTGCCTTGCGTGCCAGCGGGTACGTACGCACCATGTCGGCCAGGGTCATCGAGCCGCGCGTGATCCTCGCGAAGGCCAGCCACGCCGGCCGGAAGCCGGTGATCGCCGCGTGCAGAACGCCCGGCCTGGAGTTGAAGACGGTCAGCATCCGCTTGCCGACCCCCATCTCCACGCCCAGGCCGGCCTTGACGGCGAAGGCGTAGTTGAGTGCCTGCCGCCGCGCGTCCACCGCGTCCTGGGACTCGGAGATCTTCACGGCCCATTCCCCGGCGAGCCGCCCCGAGCGCAGCGCGAAGGAGATGCCCTCCCGGGTCCACGGCTCCAGCAGCCCGGCCGCGTCGCCCGCCACCAGGACCCGGCCGCGTGAGAGCGGCGATCCGGGCTTGCGGCAGCGGGTCAAGTGCCCTGAGGATACGGTCGGTTCGAAACCGGCCAGGCCCATGCGGGCGATGAAGTCGTCCAAGTACCGCTTGGTCGCCGCGCCTTCGCCCTTCGCCGAGATGACTCCGACCGTGAGGGTGTCTCCCTTGGGGAAGACCCAGCCGTAACTGCCGGGCATCGGGCCCCAGTCGATGAGGACCCGGCCCTTCCAGTCGGCGGCGACCGTCTCCGGGACGGGAATCTCCGCCTCCAGGCCGAGGTCGACCTGATCCATCTCGACGCCGACGTGCGCGCCGATCCGGCTCGCGCTGCCGTCGGCGCCGACCACGGCCCGCGCCAGCACGGTCTCGCCGTCGGCGAGCACCACGGCGACGGTGCGCCGGTCGGGCACGGACGCCCCGTGCTGCTCCACGCGGGACACGGCCGTGCCCGTACGTACGGTCGCACCAGCCTTCTCCGCCTCCGCGACCAGCGCCGCGTCGAACTCGGGGCGGTTGATCAGCCCGAACAGCATCTGCTTCGAACGCCGCGTCCTGGTGAACTTCCCGTTCAGCGAGAAGGTGACCGCGTGGACGCGGTCCTTGAGGGGCAGCACGAAACCCGGCGGAAGGGCGTCGCGCGAGGGGCCGATGATGCCGCCTCCGCAGGTCTTGTACCTGGGCAGTTCGGCCTTCTCCAGGAGCAGGACGCGTCTGCCGGCACTCGCCGCCGCGTACGCGGCCGACGATCCGGCCGGCCCCGCCCCGACCACGACCACGTCCCACACCTCGCCGGTCCCCCCGGCCGTCTCCGCGTCGGCCCCCTCGGCGGCCTGCCCTGCTGCCGCGTCGCGTACGTCGCCGCTGTCGCTCTCGTCGCTGCTCACGATGTGCTGCTGCTCCTGATCCTGCGGTTCATGCCTTGCTCCGATGCCGGGGAAATCCTACGGCGCGAGTCGGCCCGCCCCGCTGTGCGAGGATCGGGACTGTCCTTCGCCCCCACCCCGCATGCGCCCACCCCGCGGATGCGGGAGGCGTACACGCGTACAACGTCGCACCCAAAAGGAGCGTGCCCATGTCTTCGCACCCGATCGCCGAGACCATCGCCTCACTGATGCCCCGCGCCAAGCAGGAGCTGTCGGAGCTGGTGGCTTTCCAGTCGGTTGCGGACTGGGCGCAGTTCCCCAAGAGCGAGAGCGAGGCCGCGGCGAACTGGGTGGCCGACGCGCTGCGCGTCGAGGGCTTCCAGGACGTGGCGCTCCTCGACACCCCCGACGGCACCCAGTCGGTGTACGGCTTCCTGCCCGGCCCGGCGGGCGCGCCGACGGTGCTGCTGTACGCGCACTACGACGTGCAGCCCCCGCTGGACGACGCCGCCTGGATCTCCCCGGCCTTCGAGCTGACCGAGCGGGACGGCCGCTGGTTCGGGCGCGGCGCGGCGGACTGCAAGGGCGGGTTCATCATGCACCTGCTCGCGCTGCGCGCGCTGAAGGCCAACGGCGGCGTGCCGGTGAGCGTCAAGGTCATCGTCGAGGGCTCGGAGGAGCAGGGCACGGGCGGGCTGCAGCAGTACGCGGTGGCGCACCCCGAGCTGCTCACCGCCGACACCATCGTGATCGGCGACGCGGGCAACTTCCGTACGGGCCTGCCCACGGTGACGGCGACCCTGCGCGGTATGACCCTGCTGAAGGTCAAGATCGACACCCTGGGCGGCAACCTGCACTCCGGCATGTTCGGCGGAGTCGCCCCCGACGCCCTGGCCGCCCTGATCCAGGTGCTGGCCTCGCTGCGCGCGGCGGACGGTTCGACCACGGTGGACGGGCTGGACTCGGACGCGGTGTGGGAGGGGCTCCAGTACCCGGAGGCCGACTTCCGCGCCGACGCGAAGGTGCTGGACGGCGTCGAGCTGATCGGCGAGGGCACGATCGCGGACCGGCTGTGGGCCCGGCCCGCGGTCACCGTGCTGGGCATCGACTGCCCCCCGGTGGTCGGCGCGACGCCGTCGGTGCACGCGAGCGCGGGCGCCCTGATCAGCCTGCGGGTGCCGCCGGGTGTGGACACCACGGAGGCGATCAAGCTGCTGGAGGCGCACATGGTGACGCACACCCCGTGGAAGGCGCGCCTCGAACTCGAGGTCGTGGGCCAGGGCCAGCCCTTCCAGGCCGACACCGACAGCCCGGCGTACGCGTCGATGGCGGAGGCCATGAAGGTGGCGTACCCCGGCCAGGAGATGCAGACCAGCGGCATGGGCGGCTCGATCCCCCTGTGCAACACGCTGACCTCGCTGTACCCGCAGGCGGAGATGCTCCTCATCGGCCTGAGTGAGCCGGAGGCGCAGATCCACGCGGTGAACGAGAGCGTCTCCCCGGAGGAGCTCGAGCGCCTCTCGGTCACCGAGGCACTGTTCCTCGTCAACTACGCGGCCTCCAAGCACGCCTGACGGTCCGCTACGGGCGGATCCCGCTCCCGGCGTAACCACCGTCGGGAGCGGGATCCGTCCGGGTACGTTCGGATCATGGATTTCGTCGAAGTCGTTCCCGGACGCCTCCACATGCTCCGATTCCCCGTCGGTCAGGCCTACCTCTGGCGCGACGGAGCCGCCCTGACCCTGATCGACGCCGGGCACGCCGGGTCCGCGGCCGCGATCGAGGGGGCGATACGTTCCCTCGGGCTGCGGCCCGAGCTGCTGGAGCGGATCGTCCTGACGCACTGCCACCCGGACCACATCGGCGCGGCGGGCGAGCTCGCCGCCCGCTGGGGCGCGCGGGTACTGGCCCACGGACTGGACGCGGCCGTGATCCGCGGTGAGCGGCCGGTCCCGGAGCCGGTGCTGCTGGACTGGGAACTGCCGCTGTACGAAAGCACCCGGTCGGCGGTCCCGCCGGCGTCCCCGACCCGGGTGGACCGGGAACTGGAGGACGGCGAGGTACTCCCCTTCGGGGACGGCGCCGTCATCGTCCACGCACCGGGGCACACCCCGGGCAGCATCGGCGTCCATCTCCCTTCGCACGGCGTGCTGTTCACCGGCGACTGCATCGCCGGCGTCGGCCAGGTGATGCTGGGCGTGTTCAACGTGGACCGCGCCGAGGCCGTCAAGACCTTCGGCCGGCTGGCCGCGCTGTCCCCGTCGGTGGCCTGCTTCGGCCACGGCGACCCCCTCACCTCCGACACGGCCGCCTCCCTCTTCGCGGCTGCGGCGGCTGCGGAGGCCGCGGCGACCGAGGCGGCGGCGCACGCCAGCCAGTCCGATCGGTCCAACCACTCCGACCAGCCCGACCACTCCGGCAACTCCCACCACTCCGGCTGACGGATTCCCCGCAGGGGAGCCGGACACGGGGACCGCGGACCCGGGTCCGCGCCTCCCCCACGCCTCCCCCACGCGGGCCGGCTACGGGACCGCCCGCCCCGCCTCCAGGTAGGCCGCGCGGCCGCGGACGCGGGCCCGCAGGGCCCCCCGCAGCCGCTCGTACCGCACCTCCGGGAGCAGGTCGGCCGCCTCCTCCTCGGTCACGAAGCGCCATGCCCTCAGCTCCGGGCCCGGCAGCCGCAGCCGCCCGGCCTGTGCCTGCGACAGACGGCCGCCGTCGAACAGCAGCCGGAGTCCCCCGTACCCCGCCGGGGGCTGCGGCGGCTCCCAGTCCACGACCAGGAGCTCCGGCGGGCGTTCCAGGACGAGGCCGAGCTCCTCCTCCACCTCCCGGACCCCCGCGCACGCGGGCGCCTCGCCCGCCTCGACGACGCCGCCCGGGAACTCCCAACCCGCCTTGTACGTCGGGTCCACCAGCAGGACCCGGTCCGCGTCGTCGAACAGCAGCACCCCGGCCGCCACCGTCTCCCGCGTCGGCGGCGGGGTCTGCACGATGTCGCAGACCCGGGCCGCGTCGGTCCGCACGGCATCGGCGATCCGCCGGGCCGTCTCCCGTACGGTCAGGTCACCGTTGTCGACCACGTGCGCGTCGGCCGTCAGCCAGCCCAGCGCCTGCTGGTAGGCGGGGATGTGGTCGTAGGCCCACTGCCGCACCCGGAGGTCGACGTCCGTCTTCGGTCCCGGCTCCTCACGGGTCGCGATCCGCTCCCGGAGGATCGTTTCCTCAGGGGCCAGCAGCACGTGCCGCACCGCGATCCTGCGGGCCGCGAGGCCGCCGAAGATCTCGTCGCGGTACTCCTGCCGAAGCAGCGTCATCGGAACCACCAGCACCCCTCCCAGTTCCGCGAGCATCGCCGCCGCCGTGTCCACGACGAGGCGACGCCAACTCGGCAGGTCCTGGTAGTCGGAGACCTCCGCGAGGCGCTTGCCCGGCAGCAGCACGCGCAGGGCGTCACCGATGAACTCCGGGTCGAACAGCGTACTTTCGGGCAGGAGCCCGGTCAGTTCACGGGCCGTGCTGCTCTTCCCGGCGCCGAAGGTGCCGTTGATCCAGACAATCACGTCTGCCCCTCTCCCGATGCCCCCCATGGCTTGCCCGCACCACCCTGCCACGGAAACCCCGCCGCTCCCGCGAGTGCTTATCCTCAAGGTCAGGACCCCGCCGCCCCGCCCGCCCAGCCGCCCCGCCCGCTCAGCCGCCCGTCAACGCCCGGCCGTCCGCCCGCCCTTCCGGAGGCTTTGAACCGTGCCGCACACCCGCCGCCCGCCCGAACCCCGCTACGGCAACCGGCCGACCATGAAGGACGTGGCGGCCCGGGCCGGTGTGGGCCTGAAGACGGTGTCGCGCGTGGTCAACGGTGAGCCGGGAGTCACCCCGGACACCGAGAAGCGGGTCCGGGACGCCATCGACGCCCTGGGGTTCCGCCGCAACGACAGCGCCCGCGTGCTCCGCAAGGGCCGTACGGCCACCGTCGGCCTGATCCTGGAGGACCTCGCCGACCCCTTCTACGGTCCGCTCAACCGCGCCGTGGAGGAAGTGGCCCGCGCGCACGGCGCGCTGCTCGTCAACGGATCCAGCGCCGAGGACCCGGAGCGCGAACGCGAGTTGGCGCTCGCGCTGTGCGCCCGCCGGGTGGACGGCCTCGTCGTGATCCCCGCCGGGGACGACCACCGCTACCTCGAGCCGGAGATCCGTGCCGGGGTGGCCACGGTGTTCGTGGACCGCCCGGCGGGCCGGATCGACGCGGACGTCGTCCTGTCCGACAACTTCGGCGGCGCCGTGGGCGGTGTGGCCCACCTGATCGCGGGCGGCCATCGCAGGATCGGCTTCATCGGCGACCACCCGCGCATCCACACGGCGGCCGAGCGGCTGCGGGGCTACAGCGCGGCCATGAGGTCCGCCGGGCTTCCGGTCGCCGCGTCCTGGGTCTCCCTCGGACCGACGGGCCCCGAACGGGTCACGGCCGTCGCCCACGCGATGCTGTCCGGACCGGAGCCCGTCACGGCGATCTTCGCGGGCAACAACCGCGTGACGGTCACGGTCGTACGGATCCTCGCGGCCCGGGCCCGTCCCGTGGCACTGGTCGGCTTCGACGACTTCGAACTCGCCGATCTGCTGCGCCCCGGCATCACGGTGGTCGCCCAGGACGCGGCGGCCCTGGGCCGGGTGGCCACGGACCGGCTCTTCCAGCGCCTCGCGGGCGCAGGCCTCCCCCCGGCCCGCATCGAACTCCCGACCCGGCTGATCCCCCGCGGGTCGGGCGAGATCCCCCCGGTCAGCGAATGAGACCGCGCAGCACGGGCACGGCCCCGCCGCCGGCGCCCAGCCCCGCGAGCGCGGCCAGTGCTCCGGGCAGTCCGCCGAGATGACTCAGCCCGCCCGCGGTGAAACCGATCAGCACGGCGGCGACCAGCACGACGGCGGCGTGCAGGGTCAGCAGGGGCGGCTCGGGCGGTTGCCGCTCGTCCGGTAGCCGCTCGGACGCCCGGAGTCCGGGCCCTCGACTTCCGGGTGCCCGGCGTTCGGGTGCCCGGCGTCCGGGCGCCCCGCTTTCGGGGTGCTGCTGGCCGGGGTGTCGCGGTGCACGGGGCTCGGGTGTGGTCATGCACCGATTGCAGCGTGCGGCGCACCGCCGCGCCGCACGGACCGAACGACCCCGTACCACCGCCGAACGAACCCGTACCGCCGCCGGACACCGGTCGGACGCCCCCGGTGTTCCGCGCTGTTCGGGATTGTCCGGCGGAGCGGCACCGGACCGCCCTAGCCTGGGCGCTGATGGAGAACCCACCCGTATTCAAGGATGAACTCGCATCGTTCGCCGCGGACTTGCGCCAGCTGCGGATCGACCGCGGCAAACGCTCGTACCGTGAGATCGCCGCCCGCGCGGAACGGTCCCGGACCGGCGTCCGGCTCCCCGTGGCCACCCAGAGCGACGCCTTCCGCGGTGAGCGGCTGCTGCGGCTGGACCGGCTCATGGGTCTGGTCCGGATCCTGCACGCCTACGACGCGTTCGGCCAGGAGCAGCCCTTACCCCCGCACGGCGCGCCCGAGCTGGAGGTCTGGCGCCGGCGCTGGCGCGACCTGGCCGCCCTCGACCCGGGGTACGGACGCCGCGCCCCCGCCCCGGCCCCGCCCCCGCTCGCGCCCCCTCCGTCCTCGTCCCCGCACCCGCACCCGGCCGCCGACCCGGGAACCGCGACAGGCGGAGGGGCGGCAGGCGGAGGGGCGGCAGGCGGAACCGCGACCGTTCGGACCCCGGCCCCCGCGCCGGACCCGGCGGTCACCGGCCCCGCGGGGGGATGGCGGATCGCGCACCGGCTGGTCGGGCACACCCGCCTCGTCTGGCAGGTCGCCTTCTCCCCCGACGGCCGGACCGTGGCCTCGGCCGGCAACGACGGCACGGTCCGGCTGTGGAGCGCCGCGCAGGGCCGGGCCGAAAGCGTGCGGGCCAACGGCTACTGGGAGTCCCCCACGCCCGTCCTCCACGTCGCCTTCTCCCCCCTCGGCGACCGGCTCGTCGCGCTCCGCGACGACGGCGTCGTGGACCTGTGGGACCCGCAGACGTTGACCTCGCTGCGCTCTCCCCGGCCCTGGGCCGGCCGCCGTGACCTCGGCCTGCTGTGGTTCATGGCCGACGGAAGGCTGCTCGGCGTCGCCCGCGAGGGGGACGACGTACAGGTGCGGGACCTGGACGCCGACCGTCCCGTCGGCCCCTGCCTGACGGACTGCGGCGGACCCGCGGAGGCCCTCGCCCTCTCGGCGGACGGCCGGCGGCTGGCGATCACCGACGGGTTCGCCTCCGTGCGGCAGTGGGACACGGCCACCGGTGAACCCTTCGGACCGGTGATGAGCGGGCACTGCGACCACGTGGAGGCACTGGTCTACGCGCCGGACGGCCGGCTGCTGGCGACCGGCAGCCACGATGCGACGGCACGGTTGTGGGACGCCGACACCGGCCGGCAGTCCGGCCCCGAACTCGTCGGGCACGACGACGCCGTCAACGCCGTGGCCTTCTCCCCCGACGGGCGGTTGCTCGCCACCGCCTCGGGCGACCGGACCGTCCGGTTGTGGGACACGGCGACCGGCGCGCCGGTCGGACAGCCGCTGGGCGGTCACGGCCTCGCGGTCAACGCCGTGGCCTTCTCCCCCGACGGAAGCCTGCTGGCCACCGCGGGCGACGACCAGGTGGTCCTGCTGCACCGCAGCGGACCGGATCCGGCACCACCGTCACCCCCGTCACCCCCGCCGTCCAGCGGGGCCACGGCGCTGGCGGCGGCCCTGAGCGAGCGCGTCGCCGTGCCGCTGCCGACGCTGCGTACGACCTCGGCCCCTCCGGACGACGGCGAGGCCCTCGGCCGGGTGCGGTTCTCCCCGGACGGCTCGGTGATCGTCGCGGTGAGCGGTACGGACCGGCTGCTCGCGTGGGACCCGGCCACCCGTCGGCAGGTCGCCGACCTCGGCGTGCCGCCCGGGACACGGGCCTGGGGAGTGGAGTTCGGCCCGGCCGGAACCCCGCCGTCGCTCTGGGCCTCCCACGGTCGGAGGCTGCCGACCGGACCGACGGAGCACACCCGGCTGTCCATGGCCGGGCCCCTCGCGTACTCGCCGGGAAACCACTTGGTCGCGCTCGTCCACACCCGCACCCTCGTCACGGTGACGGTGCACGACACCCCCACCCTCACCCTGCGGGGCGGTCCCTTCGACCCGGGCGAGCCGGTCCACGGGGTCGAGGTGCTGTTCTCGCCGTACGGCAGGCTGCTGGCCGTGGTCGGGGAGCGGGTGCACGTGTGGGACGCGGCGACCGGAACGGCCGCCTGCCGGCCCTTCCCCGAACGGTCCGGCGCGGTACGGCCGGTGGCCGCGTTCGCGCCCGGCGGCACCTTGCTCTCCCTCGTCGACGCGAACGGGTCGGGCGTCTCGATGTGGAACCCGACCACCGGCGAGCCCCTCGGACCGCTCCTGACGGGGCACGGCTCGGACATCACGGCGCTGGAGTTCTCGCCGCTCGGCGGACTGCTGGCCACGGCCGGCGACGACGGCTCCCTGCGGCTGTGGGACGCGCCGAGCGGCCGCCTCGCCGCCGTCCTGCTCGACGGCAACGGCGCCGGCGGGCACAGCAGCCGAAGCGGAAGCGGCCGCGGGCCCGGCGCGACGTCGGCGGCGTTCTCCCCCGACGGAAGTCTGCTGGCGGCAGCCTGCGACGACGGCGCCCTGCGGCTCTGGCTGGTCCGCGGGCCCTGAGGCGCCGAAGGGCCCGGCCGGGGGCAGACCGGCCGGGCCCCTTGCGGGGTGCTACGGCGCTCAGGCGGTCGCCGTCATCGTCGCCGAGCGGCGCGGGATGGCGAAGGCGTCGAGCTCCGCGCGGGTCAGTCCGGTGAGGGCGGTGACCTCCTCGGCGCCGACGGCGCCGCAGTCCAGGCCGCGGACCAGGTAGCCGGCCAGTGCCTTCGCGGTGGCGGGCTCGTCCATCACGTCGCCCTCGATCTTGGCCACGTACGCCTTGAGGCGCGCGGCGGCCGTCTCGAGGCCCTCGCGGTAGAAGACGAAAACGGCCGCGTAGCGGGTCGGCAGGTGCGCGGGGTGCATGTCCCAGCCCTGGTAGTAGGCACGGGCCAGGGCGCGCCGGGTCAGGCCGTAGTGCAGCTTCCAGGCCTCGTGGACGTGTTCGGTGGTGCCGATCGGCAGGACGTTGGTCGAGCCGTCGGAGACGCGTACGCCGGTGCCGGCGGCCGCGACCTGCATGATCGCCTTGGCGTGGTCGGCGGCGGGGTGGTCGCTCGACTGGTAGGCGGCGGAGACGCCGACACAGGCGCTGTAGTCGAAGGTGCCGTAGTGCAGTCCGGTGGCGCGGCCCTTGGACGCCTGGATCATCCGGGCGACCGCGGCGGTGCCGTCGGAGGCGAGGATGGACTGGCTGGTCTCGATCTGGATCTCGAAGCCGATCCGGCCCGGACGCAGGCCGCGGGCGGTCTCGAAGGCCTCCAGCAGCTGCACGAAGGCCGTGACCTGCTCGGGGTAGGTGACCTTGGGCAGGGTCAGGACGAGGCCCTCGGGCAGGCCGCCGTGGGCCAGCAGGCCGGACAGGAAGATGTCGGTGGTCCGGATGCCGCGGTCGCGGACGTTGGACTCCATGCACTTCATGCGGATGCCCATGTACGGGGCGTTCGTGCCGTTGGAGAAGGCTTCGGCGACGAGGCGGGCGGCGCGGGCCGCGGCCTGGTCCTCCTCCTCCTCGGAGCGGACGCCGAAGCCGTCCTCGAAGTCGACGCGGAGGTCCTCGACGGGCTCGGAGGCGAGCTTGGCACGGACGCGGTCGTAGACGGGGACGGCCAGGTCGTCGGAGATGCCGAGCACCTTGGCGAAGGTGGCGGCGTCCGGGGCGTGCTCGTCGAGGGCCGCGAGGGCCTGGTCGCCCCAGGAGCGGATGGTGTCCCGCGTGAAGACGTCGCCGGGTACGTAGACCGTGTGGATGGGCTGGCGGGTGCCGGGGTCGCCCGGGTAGTGGCGTGCGAGTTCCGCGTCCACCGGCGCGAGGGAAGCGCTGATGCCCTCGCTGACCGCGCCGGCGAGGCTCGTCGCCACCTTCTCCTGCTGACCCATCATGCACTCTCCTCTTTTCCGCTTCACGGAATCTTAGATCCGCATTACAGAATTTAGCCACGGGGTTCCGCTCAGTCAATGGTCCCTCGGCCGTCCTGGGCAAACGACTCGGGGCCGTGCGGTGAGAAACACCACACGGCCCCGAAGACCACTTACCCGCAGGTCAGCGCCTGCGGCAGGGTTTTAGCCCTTGCGCGCCTTGATCTCGTCGGTCAGCTGCGGGACGACCGCGAAGAGGTCGCCGACCACGCCGTAGTCGACGAGGTCGAAGATCGGGGCCTCGGCGTCCTTGTTGATCGCGACGATGGTCTTCGAGGTCTGCATGCCGGCCCGGTGCTGGATCGCGCCCGAGATGCCGGAGGCGATGTACAGCTGCGGGGAGACCGACTTGCCGGTCTGGCCCACCTGGTTGGAGTGCGGGTACCAGCCGGCGTCGACGGCGGCACGCGAGGCGCCGACGGCCGCACCGAGGGAGTCCGCGAGCGCCTCGATGATGTGGAAGTTCTCGGCACCGTTGACGCCGCGGCCGCCGGAGACCACGATCGCGGCCTCGGTCAGCTCGGGGCGGCCGGTCGACTCGCGCGGGGTGCGGGAGGTGACCTTGGTACCGGTGGCCAGGGCGCCGAAGGTGACGGCGAGCGCCTCGACGACGCCGGCGGCCGGAGCGGCCTCGACCGGGGCCGAGTTCGGCTTCACGGTGATGACCGGGGTGCCCTTGGAGACGCGCGACTTGGTGGTGAACGACGCGGCGAAGGCGGCCTGCGTCGCGACCGGACCCTCGTCACCCGCCTCCAGGTCGATGGCGTCGGTGATGATGCCCGAGCCGATGCGGACGGCCAGACGGGCGGCGATCTCCTTGCCCTCGGCGGAGGACGGGACGAGCACGGCGGCCGGGGAGACGGCGTCGTACGCGGCCTGGAGCGCGTCCACCTTCGGTACGACGAGGTAGTCGGAGAACTCCGGAGCGTCGGCCGTGAGGACCTTGACCGCGCCGTGCTCGGCGAGCACGGCGGCGGTGGCCTCTGCGCCCGCGCCCAGGGCGAGGGCGACGGGCTCGCCGATGCGGCGGGCCAGCGTCAGCAGTTCGAGAGTGGGCTTGCGGACGGCGCCGTCGACGTGGTCGACGTAGACGAGGACTTCAGCCATTGGGGATGCTCCTGCGCATGCGAAGTAGTCAGGGGGCGTGTGGAGAGGGTGCGGAGTTCCCGGAGGGACCTCCGGCCGGCCAGGCTGTCGCCTAGATGAACTTCTGCTCCGCAAGGAAGCCGGCCAGCGACTTGCCGCCCTCGCCCTCGTCCTTGACGATCGTGCCGGCGGTGCGGGCCGGACGCTGGGTCGCGGAGTCGACCGCGGTCCAGGAGCCTTCGAGACCGACCTCGTCGGACTCGATCTCCAGCTCCTCCAGGTCCCAGGACTCCACCGGCTTCTTCTTGGCGGCCATGATGCCCTTGAAGGACGGGTAGCGGGCCTCGCCCGACTGGTCCGTCACCGAGACGAGCGCCGGGAGGGAGGCCTCGAGCTGCTCGCTCGCCGAGTCGCCGTCGCGGCGGCCGGTCACGACGCCGTCCTCGACCTTGACCTCGGAGAGCAGCGTGACCTGCGGGACGCCCAGGCGCTCCGCCAGGATCGCCGGGAGGACGCCCATGGTGCCGTCCGTCGAGGCCATGCCCGTGATGACCAGGTCGTAGCCGGCCTTCTCGATCGCCTTGGCCAGCACCAGCGAGGTGCCCATGACGTCGGTGCCGTGCAGCTCGTCGTCCTCGACGTGGATGGCCTTGTCGGCACCCATCGAGAGCGCCTTGCGCAGCGCGTCCTTCGCGTCATCCGGGCCCACCGTGAGAACGGTGATCTCCGCGTCGTCGGCCTCGTCGGCGATCTGCAGCGCCTGCTCGACGGCGTACTCGTCGAGCTCCGACAGCAGGCCGTCCACGTCGTCTCGGTTGACGGTCAGGTCCTCGGTGAACTGCCGGTCGCCAGTGGCGTCGGGCACGTACTTCACACAGACAACGATCCTCAGGCTCACGCCGGCTCTCCTACCGCATCGACATTTCTGGTACCGCCTTGTTCAGGCAGCATAGGCGCCATCTCGGGCCGTTCCCGACGGGGGCGGACCGCGCTCCGAAGGGAATGTTACTCGTCAGTACACAATGGGGCCCGCCAGGTTGCAAGGCCCGTGAACTGTGATCTGGCCAACGCCACCGCAACCTGCCCCAGCAGGGACGATTCAGTCGCGCAACGCGTTGAAGCGTCCCTGGTGGTACAGCAGCGGACGCGCCTGGCCCGCCGGGTCGCCCGCCCGGTCTCCCACCGGGTCCCCGGCCACCACCTCCGCGATGACCACGCGGTGCTCGCCGGCCGGCACCCGCGCCACCACCCGGCACACCAGCCACCCCAGCACTCCTCCCAGCACCGGAACGCCGTGCGGGCCCGGCGCCCAGTCCGTGGCCGGTCCGAAGCGGTCGGCCCCGTTGCGGGCGAACAGACCCGCCAGGTCCCCTTGGTGTTCGCCGAGTATGTGGACGCCGAGGTGCTCGGAGTCCCGTATCCCGGGCCAGCTGGAGGACCCGGTGCCGATGGTGAACGACAGCAGCGGAGGATCGGCCGACACCGAGTTGAGCGAGGTCGCGGTGAAGCCCACCGGCCGCCCGCCGCTCTCGGCGGTGATCACGGCGACGCCCGCCGCGTGCCGGCGGAACACCGAGCGCAACAGGTCGGGCGAGCCGGGCAGGCCGGCGGCGGAGCGGGGGGACGGAACCGTCGGTGCCGTCATGAAGGGGTTCCCCGTCCGCGAAGCAGGAGTTCGTACCGCATGCCGCAAGCCTGACGATCTCTCGTGTACACAGTCAAGGCGCAACGGACAGATGTAGGGCGCGTCACGCTGCGTGCGGGCGCGCGTACCGGCGCTCCGGGCCGCCGCCGGGAGGGCCCCGGAGTCCCCGAGCCCGTCATACGGCCGCGCCCAGCGCGGCGATCACATCCGCGGTGCGCGGCATCCCGACCCCCCGGCGTACGATCCGGCCCGCCGCGTCCAGGACGAGCACCGTCGGGGTCTTCTCGATGCCGAGGGCCCGTACGAGGTCCAGGTCCTTCTCCGCGTCCACCTCGATGTGGGCCACGCCCTCGACCATGGCCGCGACCCCGGCCAGGATCCGCCGGGTGGCCCGGCAGGGCTGGCAGAAGGCGCTGGAGAACTGCACCAGGCTCGCCCGCTCCCCCAGCTCCGCGCCCAGTTCCGCGGCGCCCAGCCGGAAGCCCGGTTCCGCGGCGCCCAGCCGGACGGCCGACCCGTCCTCTTCGTTCCCGTGCACCCGTTCTCCCCTACTCCCGTTCCATGCCGCCCCTTGGTGCCGTGACCGGAAAGGCGCACCGCACATACACCGCACATACATCCGCACAGACATCCTTACGCGTGTCCGCACGCCGTCCCGGTGCGCCCGTACGCTGATCCGAGCGCCCCGCGGACGCCCCGCATTCCCCGCGTGACGAGAATCTCGCCGGGTAGGAGCGTCTGGGCTGGCCTGCGGCTCCCGTATGGGGCACGATCCCCATGGCCGCGTACCTACGCTGCCGTAACTTCCAGCCGGGAGCACCTCCAGGCAGAAAGCGGGGTCTCCACCTCATGGCCGAGCTCGTCTACCCCCCGGTGATCGGCGCCGCACACGCCCTGTTCCGTGCGCTCGACGTCCGTATCGACATGAAGGGCACCGAGAACATCCCCCGCAAGGGCGGCGCGGTCCTGGTGTCGAACCACATCGGCTACCTCGACTTCATCTTCGCCGGGCTGACCGCCCGGCCGCAGAAGCGCCTCGTCCGCTTCATGGCCAAGGAGTCGGTGTTCCGGCACAAGGTGTCCGGTCCCCTGATGCGCGCGATGAAGCACATCCCGGTGGACCGCGCACAGGGAGAGACGGCCTACCAGCACGCGCTCGACTCGCTGCGGTCCGGCGAGATCATCGGGGTGTTCCCCGAGGCCACGATCTCCCAGTCGTTCACGCTCAAGAGCTTCAAGTCCGGTGCGGCGCGCATGGCGCAGGAGGCCGGCGTCCCGCTGATCCCGGTGGCCCTGTGGGGAACGCAGCGGATGTGGACCAAGGGCCGCCCGAAGGACCTCAAGCGCAGCCACATCCCGGTGACCATGCGCGTGGGCGAGCCGGTGGAGGCCCCCTCCGACCAGTACGCCGGCGCCATCACGCGGCGGGTGCGCGAGCGCGTGCAGGAGCTGCTGGAAGCGGCGCAGAGCGCCTACCCGGCCAAGCCCAAGGGCACGGAGGACTCCTGGTGGCTGCCGGCCCACCTCGGCGGCACCGCGCCGACGGCCGCCCAGGTCAAGGAAGCCGGCTGACCGGACGCCGCACGGCGGCGACGGGGACGGCACGGTGGCCCCGCCCGGGACCGGGCGGGGCCACCGTGCCGTCCCCACCGGGCGCCCTCTTTCCGGCCGTTACTTCCTGCCCCAGATCTGGAACTCGCCGCGTCCCCCGTTGTCCTCGTTCGGGATCGTCTCCAGCAGGCGGTACTTGCCGCTCTTCTCGAGCTCGGGGATCAGCCTGAGGGACATGTCGTGGCCCTCGTGGTCGTTCAGCACGGCCAGGTCGAAGTAGCCGTTGGCGATCGCGTCCTGGTAGGCCTCGAGACCCACCAGCTTGTGCCCCTTGGAGTCGGTGTAGTCGATCCAGGTCAACTCGGTCCACTGCTCGGGCCGGGTCCGGTCGGCCAGGTAGTACTTGGGCGGATTGTTGGGGTCCACCAGGTACTTCCCCTCGGGGGTGACCCGGCCCTTCAGCGACTGCATCAGCTGCGTGGTGTCGGGGTACCAGTGCGCCAGATCCGTGGCCTTGACCGTCCCGTGGACCGCCAGCGCGACGATGCCGGCCCCCACCAGGTAGAGGAACAGGTTCGGAACGTAGGGCCCGATGAACCGGTCGATCGCGATGCCGGCGAGCGGCGCCGCGAACAGCAGGGCGTAGGCGATGTGCTTGCCCAGCGCCGTGGTGGTCTGCAGGTGCGCCTGGTACGCGGGGATCACCAGCGCGGTGCCGCACAGCAGGACGCCGTAGCAGATCCGCCACCACCGGCCGGGTGTCGCCCCGGTCGCGTCGAGACGGGCGTACATGAAGGCTCCCAGGCAGGCGACGAAGAACATCAGCCCCCCGAGCTGCAGGCTCACGTCGAACACCTTGCCCACCGTGTCCACGCTCTGCACGCGGTTGGTGGTCGTCGACCGCAGGCCGTCCAGGTGGGCCGTGCCGAACACCTTGAGCGCGGCGCCGAGGAACGCCACCACGAGGGCGGGCAGGACGAGCGCGCGGGAGGCTGCCCACCAGTTCCAGCGGCCGCACCGGCGCAGCGCGGCCAGCGCCGCGAGCCCGGCGACGGCCGGCAGGAAGATCAGGGAGGCGTACTTCACCCCGACCGCGAGCGTGACGACGGGCGCGGCCAGCAGGTAGGCGTACGACCGGTCGCTGCGGATCACGATCCACACGGCCAGGGAGAGCAGCGCGACCGCCGGGGCGTCGTAGGTCGCGAGGACGTTGAGTTCGAGGACCGTGGGGAGCAGGGCGTACATGACCGCGGTCCACAGGGCGACCCGGACCCCGAAGAGGCGCCGGGTGGCGAGGTAGAGCAGGGCCGTGGCGCTCAGCATGCACAGCAGGCTGAACGCCCGTACCCCGGTGAGGCCGAAGGCGGAATCGATCCATCCGGCGAGGACGGGGTACAGCTCCGGCGCGCCGGAGAAGTAGGTGTGCATGCCCCAGTGGGTGGTTTCGACGCCGTGCCGGACGCCGTTCCACAGGATGTGACCCGAGCGTATGTAGAGCGCCTCGTCGTCGTCGGCGGTCGCGATCGTGCGGGCCGAGAGCAGGGCCTGTACGAGCAGGATCCCGAAGAGCGCCAAGCGCGTGAACAGGCGTTGCCTGGAAGGGTTCCCGGCCTGCCGCGAGGCCGCGGAAGACGCTTCGGGGCCGTGCGGATCCACGGCGGCGCTCTGGATGGTCATGGTGTCTTTCGGTTCGCTGTTCACGACGGGCACCACCCCCTCACCTCGCTTCGCGGCTTCCCGCGGGCAGGTGACGGCGTCACGCGTACCGGCCGCCCGGGGGATGGAATCGCGTATTGCGTCAGGGCGGACACATGAGTATAGGAGACGGGTTCGACACGGCCTTTACATCGGTCACGCCCGAGGACCCCCGCCGCGGTACGGCGGACGATTCGGATCCGGTCGCCGGCAAGCCACGGGCGACCGGCGGATATCGTTACCGCGCAATTGCGGGGCAATTACCGCGGACCATCTCGGAGTCGGGACAGACGATGCGACGCACGGCACGACGCGGGTCCTGGATCGCCGGCGGCCTCGCAGTCCTCTGTTCGGCCGCGGTGCTGTTCGCGCAGCCGTGGGCGCGAACGCCCGGCTCCACGCCCCCCGGCTCCACGCTCCCGGGCTCCTCGGCGCGCGCGGCCGACACCGTGCCCGGGGACCTCGCCGCCCGGGACCCGGGGGCGAGCGCTCAGGCGCGCTCCGTCTACAGGATGCTGGCCGACCTCGAGAACTCCGCACGCGCCGGCCGGCCGGGCCGGACCCTCGCGGGCCAGCACGTCGAGGCGCAGAACGAGGCGTACGGCGAGGACTACGGCGACTACCGGGGCGGCAAGGGGGTGGGCTACTACTACAAGAAGGCCGCGGACATCACCGGGCGTCTGCCCGCCTTCGTCGAGGCCGACCTCGGCCCCGGGTTCGAGGGACGGGGCTGGGGCGTGGGCGCCCGCCGCGCGCACAACAAGGACTGGCCGGGCTGCCAGGACCGGTGGGGCTACGTCAACGACGTCGTCGACCTGCTCGACTCGGTTTGGAGCGGCCCGGCCGCCGAGCACACCGCCCGGGGCGCGGACGGCGGCTGCCCCTCCCCCGCGCTGGCGCTCCCGCAGCTCGACGGCCCGTCCGGCATCGTGGGAATGTCCTTCCACCAGCCGTATCCGGGCGCTCCGGTCAAGGACTTCCGGTACGTGCTCGCCAAGGGGGCACCGGGCGGAGCCGACCCCGGCTGGTTCTCCGAGGTCGTCGACCACGAGAACGACACTCCCGAGTACCGGGCGCTGCTCGACGACCTGAAATTCCTCGCGGACCACCTCGACTTCTTTCAGCAGCGCGGGATTCCGGTGCTGCTGCGCCCCTATCACGAGATGAACCTCGCGCGCGACGGAGGATTCTGGTGGTCCGGTCAGGACCCCGCCGCGTACCGCGAGTTGTGGCAGGTCATGTACCACTATCTGGTGGACACGCGGGGCCTGCACAATCTGATCTTCGTATGGTCCCCGGTGCCCTGGCCGGACCGGGAGGCGCCGTTCGCGTACTACCCCGGCGACCGCTTCGTCGACCTGGTCGGCGTGGACGACTACACGGGCGCCGGCTACGGCGGCGAGCCGTTCAGCGCCTACTGGTACCGGCAGTTGGCCCGCTTCGACAAGCCGCGGGTCCTCGCCGAGAGTTCCCGCGTCCCCGGCACCTCACAGGGACGCGACGTCCTGGAGGCCGCCCCCTGGACGATGTGGACCGTGTGGGGCCAGGCGCTGTCCGCCGACAACGTCTCGGCCCCGAGGGACGTCAATTCCCTCTCCGACGTGAAGGATTTCTACGGAGCGGCAGACCGCGTGATCACCGGAGGAACCCGGCAATTCGGGTCAACGGTCGACTGGGGACAGCTGGTTCGCGGAGCGGAATGGAATCGGAACTTCGGTCTCTCGGAGCCGAAAGTCAAGTAGAGCAAGGTATTCCGCTTGTTTGTGGTCCGCATCACCCTGCGAACGTCTTGCGGCGTGGACTTCTCCGCTCGGCGGGGAGTATCTTCGTCCAGGCCGTTCGCGCTTACCGGGTAATCGAGTCCCACCGGATTCCGGCCTTCAGGAATGACCACCAGCCCAGAAAGCCTCCTCGCCATGCCACCCCGGAGTGCCCCCAGTCAGCTTGCCCCCTCCCGGCATTCGGCCAGCCAGGAGCGCAGGATCCTGGAGTGGAAGCCGGGCATCGCCTCCTTCTTCATCCCGCTCGTGGTCCTCACCGTCCTCGGCATGTGGTTCTACCGGCCGAGCGATTCGCTCATCAGCTGGATCCTGACCGTGGTCTGGTCCCTGCCCGTCATCGGTACGCTCGTCGGCATCCAGGGCGCCCTGCTCATCCGGCGCCGGGCACGGCGGTCGCACGAAATGGTGCCGCCCGCCCCGGCCGAGGCCGATTTCCTCATCGCCCTCGTCCCGACGATCGGCCGGCACGACACCTACCCCGCGCTCGAGCGCTCGGTCCGGTCCTACGTCGAGCACCTGCCGGCGTTCTTCCCGTACATGCGGGTCGACGTCCTCACGGAGGAGGGCTGCGAGGCCGCCGAGAAGATCGCGGAGCTCGCCGAGCACCCGCTGGTCCGCGTCGTCACCGTCCCCAAGGCCTATACGACGGCCAACGGCACCCGTTTCAAGGCGCGGGCGAACCACTTCTCCCACGAACTGCGGATCGCCGAGGGCGAGGCCCTGGAGCACGTGTGGGTCCTGCACATGGACGACGACACGGGCGTGGGCGCGGACACCGCTTCCTCCCTGGCCCAGTTCATCAACCGCCAGCGCCGTGCGCACCCCGACGAGGCCAAGCACATGGCTCAGGGCATCCTCACCTACCCGCGCGAGAACGCCGTGAGCCTGTTCACCTGGCTCGCCGACGCGGTCCGGCCGGCGGACGACATCGCCCGCTTCCGCGCGCTCACCGGCACCGGGACCCCGGCCGCCGGCGTGCACGGCGAACTGCTCGTGCTGCGCGCCTCCGTCGAGGCGACCATCGGCTGGGACTTCGGCCCCAAGGCCATCGTCGAGGACGCCCAGCTGGCGCTGACGTTCTGCCAGCGCTACCCCGGCCGCAGCGACTGGTTCAACGGCCGCTGCTACGGCGCCTCCCCCGCCACGGCGAGCGACTTCGTCAAGCAGCGCGAGCGCTGGGCCTGGGGCCTGGTCGCACTCTGCCTGAACCGGACCATCCCGCTGCGCTACCGCTGGTTCCTCGCGGTGTGCGTGGCCACCTGGGTGCTGGGACCACTGCAGCACGTCGGCGTGGTCCTCACCGTCTGCTGGCTGCTCGGCGACATGAACACCTCCCCCGTGCTGCAGGGCGTCATCCTGCTGTGGTCGCTGAACTTCGCCTACGTGATCTGGACCTACTGGGAAGGCCTGCGGCTGAACGCGCTGGTCTCCCGGTCGGGCCGGCGCAAGTGGTGGGAGCCGGTCGTGGTCCTCGCGCTCATCCCCGTGTTCTCGGTCCTCGAGGGCCTCGGCGGCCTGCGCGGCTTCTTCAAGTACGCCCGCCGCGAGGAGAACCAGTTCGTCGTCATCGCCAAGCCCGCCTAGGCGGACGGCCGGCGTGCGCCGCCGGTCCCCCCGCCCCCCGAGCCCTCGAAGAGAACCTGAAACCTGAACCGATGAAGCGATCCCGCCTCCCCCTGCTCGCGGTCCTGCCCGTCGTGGTGCTGTCCACCGTCGTGGCCTCCTCCGCGGCGGGAAGCCAGTTCCTCCATTGGGAGGACGGCTCCCTGCTGCCCGTGCTCGGAGCGGACGAGAACACCTCCGCCGAACTGACGGCGGGTTCCGGCGAGTACGGCGGGACGCGGGACTCGCGCACCTCTCCGCACGCCGCGAGCCGGGCCGGCCGCGTGGACAAGCCCTGGAAGCCGGGCATGCCCGAATGGGGCGTGCAGATCTACTGGGAGGACTCGGCGCGGATCTCCGACGCCGAGGTGAAGCGCCGGGCCCGGCAGAAGGCCGAGTACCTCGTCGGCCTGCACGCCAACTCCGTCTCGCTCTCCTTCCCGTACTACACGAAGGGACCCGCCTCCGACGAGGTCTTCGCCGGTCCGCAGACTCCGGCGCCCGCACGCATGGCGATCGTCCTGAGGGTCTTCCACGAAGCGGGCCTGCGCGTGACCCTGCGGCCGCTGATGGACGAGAAGGCCCTCAAGCCGCCGAAGACGGCCTGGCGCGGCAACATCGAACCCGCCGACCGGTCCGCCTGGTTCGCCGCGTACGCGAAGCTCCTGGGGCCGTACGCCGCGCTCGCCGAGAAGCACCGGGTCGCGAGCTTCGTCATCGGCGCCGAGCTCAACTCCCTCGAGTCCGACCAGGGCTGGACCGGGCTGATCGAGGCCCTCAAGAAGGAGTACGGCGGCGAACTGTCCTACGACGCCAACTGGGACAACTTCGTCAGCGGCCCGGTCAAGGTGCCGGCCGCCTCCATCGGCCTCGACGCGTACTTCCCGGTCGAGGTGCCCGACGACGCCTCGGTCGCGGCCCTGGCCGACGGCTGGAACAAGTGGCTCGACAAGAAGTCCACCGGGCCGATGCCCGAGGTGGTGCTGGCAGAGGCGGGCATCGGCGCGATGGACGGCGCCTACCCGGCACCCGGCGACTTCTCCACCAAGCGGGCCGTCAACGAGGACGTCCAGGCCAACTGGTACCAGGCCGTCTGCAAGGTCGTCGTGGACCGGACCATGGAGGGCGTCTACTGGTGGTCGCTCAACTTCGACGACGACCCGTACGCCGCTCCCGCCGAGCGCATCTCCCGGCTGAACTTCGCCGGGCGCCCCAAGACCGAGAGGGCGATCCGCGACTGCTTCGGCTCCTCCTACGCGGGCCCCGGCAGCGCGCGCTAGGGCCTGTGTGATGTCGTGATCAGCTTCTGAGTTCTTCCCCCTGCGCGGGGTGGAATCCGGTAGGACTGTGGTCGTGACGCGTAGGCAACTCACCAATGCTCAGTGGAAGTTCATCGAGCCGTAT
>NZ_JBEXOV010000052.1:0-53664 GCF_040611715.1 Streptomyces sp. NPDC006544
TCTGGCGAAGGACACCATCGCCTACTGCCGCATCGGCGAGCGCTCCGCACTGACGTGGTTCGTGCTGCACGAGCTCCTGGGCCAGGAGAACGTCACTCGCGCCAGCCGGAGGGTGCGGGGGCGGCCTGACGCCGTCCGATCCGCATCGAGCGGAGCTTCGGCAGGTCGGTGCGGCGCCGGAGGTCGGCGGTGGCCAGGGCGATGCGCACGCCGGTCCAGTCCTCGCCGGTCCGCTGCGCGACCGAGGCGCGCAGCACCAGACGCCCGCTGCCGTCGCCCTGACGGTGGGTGAGCCGGTACGTCGGCACCCAGACGGCGCCCGGCACCCCGTACTCCAGCTCGATCTCCACTTCTCCACCCGCCTCCGCGTCACCGGTGGCGGATCCGTCCAGGGTCAGGACGGCGCAGACCGTGGTCTCCACGTGCGCCGGCGGTGCGTCGCTGGAAGCGCGGGCGAGCCGGTCGGCGGCGACCGCGAAGCCGTGCTCGGCGTCGCGCAGTGCCTCCTCCAGCTCGACGAGGCGGGCGTGCAGCCCCGTCAGCCGCTCCTCGACGAAGTCGCCGAGCTCCAGCCACGCGTCGACCGGGGTGCGGCGGTACTCGTACGGATCTCCGGGCATGCGGGCGGGTGGCACCGGCTGGAGGGCCCTGACCTCCTCGATGAGGCCCAGTTGCCGGTCCCGGCGTCCGCGCGCCGCCGCGTGCTCGTCGCCCAGCCGCTCGACCTCGCGCCGCAACGCGTCGGACGTGTCCGCGCCCAGCGGCTCGGCCTCGATCTCCACCCGGGCCCCGGTGACGCGCACCCCCGGGTCCCCCAGCACGCGGGCCCGCAGCGAGCCCGGGTCGATCGAGCGGGGCAGTCCCGTCACCCGCACCCGGCCGTCGGGCGGCACGCTGCCCCGGGCCAGGCGCCGGCACAGAGCCCCCTGCGCGTACACCACGACCGAGTCGAGGGTCGTCCCCCACCTCGGTGCCGTTCCTGCGGTCGCTGCCGTCATGTGCTCCGCCCCCCGCCGCTCCGTGCTGTGCGCAGCCTACGCCCGGGCGTGCGCGGCATCACGTGGAGGCTCCGGCCCGCGCGGGGCGCTCGCTCCGCTCGACGCGCGCCGGACGGCGCTCCGGAACGCGTTCGAGGACGCCGCCCGCGAAGACGTCGTAGAGCGGGAGCGTCTCCAGGTGGACGTAGCCGATGTGGCAGTCGCAGACCGCCAGGGGGCAGGCCCGGGGCGTCAGGGCGGCGCGGTAGGAACCGTCGTAGAGGTTGCCGAGCGCGGTGCGCACGAAGTGGCAGCGGCGGACCGTGCCCTCGCCGTCCACCGAGATGACCGACTCGCCGGTGCGGCACGGCAGTCCGGCCGAGCGGTGGGGGTGGCGGCTGTACGGGAACAGCGGGTCCAGGGCGGTCCAGTCGTCCGCCTCGGCGTCGGTGTACGTGTGGCCCTCGGCGGCGTTGGCCCAGAGGTAGACGTGCTCGGGCAGGTCCGCCCGCAGCCGGCGCGCGTGGGGCAGGTTCTCGGGCAGGCCGACGATGCCGACGCTGTGGCGGATGCCCCGGTCGGCCAGGTCCCCGACCTTCGACAGGAACCGCGCGTACGGCGTCTGCCCGGGGTGGTAGGTGCACCACAGCGCCACGGAGGCCGGATCGGCCTCCGCGAGCCAGTCCGTCCGGCAGCTGAGGTTGGTCTGGATGGCGACGCGTTCGACGTGCGGCTGGTGCGAGAGGTCCACGAGGGCGCGGCGGTACCAGGAGCGGACCAGGCCCTCGCCCCAGGGAGTGAAGAGGATCGAGAGCCGGTCGCCCTGCTGCGCCGCCGCCCATCCGGTGAAGCGGTCGAGGGCCGCGCGGTCGGCGCGCAGCTGCGCGGGGGTGTCGCGTCGCTTCGCGAAGGGGCAGTACGGGCAGGCGTAGTCGCAGGAGGCGAGCGGCCCGCGGTACAGGATCGTCAGGTCCACGGCGGCTACTTCGGATCGTAGGCGGCCATCGCGGCGCGCACGGCGGGTGAGAAGAGCACCGGGCCCAGGGCGTCGGAGTGGGCGAGCCCCTCCGCGGTCAGGCGCAGGTTCCCGGTCTCCGTCCCGGCCGTGTCGAGCCAGCCGCGGGCGGCGAACGCGGCGAGTTCGAGGGGGAAGTCCTCGGACGGGTCGGTGCCGAAGCGGTCGCGGTAGCCGGCGAGCGGCATGCCCCGGGCCTGGAGGAGGGACTGGAGGAGGTGGCGGCGCCGCGCCTCGCCGCCGTCGACGTACCGGCCGTGGACGGCGTGGCCGAAGTCCTCGGTGGCCGTGTACGCGTCGATGATGCCCCGGATCTCGCTCATGTCGACGGCGTAGTCGAAGGAGTGGTGGAGGGCTGAGGTGTAGGAGCGGGCACCGCAGCCGAGGCCGATCATGCCGTCCGTCTGGCAGGCGTGGTCGTCGGGCCCCTGCGGGGCGCTGCCGGCCTTGCGGAACATGCGCATCGACACCTGCTCGTAGCCACGGGCGAGCAGGTGGTCACGGCCCTGGCGGTAGAGGTCCAGGCGCTGGCGGTCCCACTCGGTGTCGGTGTGCGCGGTGCGCCGGGCGAGGCCGGTGAGCGGGCGGACGTACAACGGGTAGAGGTACACCTCCTCCGGCTCCCAGGCGAGGGCGGCGTCCAGGGAGGTGCGCCAGGTGGCGGGGGTCTGGCCGTCGATCCCGTAGATGAGGTCGATGTTGAGGACCGGGATGCGGGCCTCGCGGATCCGGCCGAGCGCGGCCTCGACCTCGGCGCGGCGCTGCGGGCGCACGGCGGCCCGTGCCTCCGCGTCGACGAAGCTCTGCACGCCGATGCTGAGGCGGGTGGCGCCGCGCTCGGCGAGGACGGCGAGCCGGTCGGCGGTCGCGGTGGCGGGCGAGGTCTCGACGGAGAGGGGGACGGCTCGCAGGTCCGCGCCCATGCGCCGCTCGGCGATGTCGCAGAGCCGGGTCAGCTCGTCGGCGGTGAGGAAGGTCGGTGTGCCCCCGCCGAAGGCGGCGTTGGCGAACCGGACCGGCCCCTCCTCGCCCCCTTCGCCCTGGTGGTCGAGGGCCTCGCGCACGGCGGCGGCCTGACGGTCTAGTGCGTCGAGGTAGCGCCCGGTGAGGCCGTCGGGAGCGCCGATGCGGGTGAAGAGGTTGCAGAAGCCGCAGCGGACCTCGCAGAACGGTATGTGGAGGTAGAGCGAGAGGGCGCTCTTGTCCTCACCGCGCCAGAGGTCGCGCAGGGCGGGCCGGTCGGGCAGCGGACGGTACGCGGTCTTGTGGGGGTACGCGTAGACGTAGCTCTGATAGGGGCGGGCCTGCGGGCCGGAGACCGCGTCGAGGGTGGTGATGGCTGTGCCTGTGGGCGCGGCGGTGGCGGCGGCTGTGGCGGTCATGCGGAGGGCTCCAGGAAGAAGTGGGCGTACGGCACCGTCCACACGGCCTCGTGGGCGAGGCGGTGGCCGGTGTAGCCGTCGTCGCCGTAGGTCGTGCCGTGGTCGGAGCAGACGATGGCGAAGCAGCGGCGGCGCGAGCTCATCGCGGCGAAGAGCCGGCCGATGTGGCGGTCGATGTACTCCAGGGCGGCGGCGTGGGTCGAGCGGGTGTCTCCCGCCGTCCGGGTGGCGCCGGGCAGGTGGAACCAGTTGGGCTGGTGCAGCGCGGACGCGTTGAGGAAGAGGAACAGCCGCTGCTCCTCCGGGAGGGAGCCGACGATCCGCTCGGCCGCCTCCACCTGCGCCTCGAAGGAAGTGGGGGACGCCACCCCGAACTCCGGTTCCCAGTGGCTCTCCTGGAACATTCCGGGCAGTACGTCGCCCAGCGCTCCCTGCTTGTTGAAGAAGCCGACGCCGCCCACGCAGACGGTGCGGTACCCGGCCGCGGCCAGACCGGAGACCAGGTCGGGGGTGTCGAAGACATAGGTGCGTCCGGCGGTGGTCTCGCTGCCGGCGAAGCGCGCGGCGAACAGCCGCGGGTGCGGTCCCGGCGCGGCCGGGGTGGGCAGGAATCCCGCGAACATCGCCTGGTGGGACGCGTAGGTGAAGCTGCCCGGCGCGTGCCGCCGCTCCCAGGCGCCGCCGGGCAGGTGGCGGGCCAGGTGCGGGATCCTTCCGGCGGCGGCCAATTCGACGGCGACGTCGTGGCGCAGGGTGTCCAGGGTGAGCAGGAGCAGGTCGTCACGGCCGACGACCTCGTTCATGTCCGGTGCGGTCGGGTCCGGGAGCGGGCCGGTCTCAGGCTGGTGCACGGTGGTGGTTCCTCGGGTGGCGGTGCGGGTGTGCGCGGCGCCGTGCGTACGGCGGCGCGGCGGCGACTTGGGCGGCGTACGTGTCGAGACCCTCGGCCCCGCTGCCCGGCAGGCCGGTCAGGCCGGGCAGGAGGTCGCCGAAGGCGTTGACCTCGGCGACGGCGAACCGCCGCCAGCCGACGGCGGGCAGCAGGTCGACGCCGACGCACAGGGTGCCGGGGAAGCAGGCCGCGGCCCGTTCGCAGACGTCCAGGGCGTCGGCCCAGCGGGGGCCCGCGGCCTCGACCACGGCCGACAGGTCGCCGCGGCTCCCGCCCAGGTGGAGGTTGGTCATGGGCGAGAGGCTGGTGCGGACCACGGCGTGGGTGGCCCGGCCGGCCATGACGACCACGCGCAGGTCGGCCGCGCGGCCTCCCAGCGAGGCCTTGGGCCACCACCTCTCGACGTGGAGGCCGTCCGGGGCGAGTGCGTCGACCAGCGCCGCGATCTCCCGCTCGCCGGTGAGGCGGCGTACCCGCAGGGAGTTGTGCAGCCGCCCGTCCTCGGCGGCCTCGACCGAGGTGGCGGCCCGGACGCGGCCCCGGCCCGCGGTCTCGACGGCGACGACGCCGGAAGCCGAGGAACCGTGGGCCGGCTTCACGAACACGCGGGGCATGCCGTGCGCGTCCATCAGGGCGCGCACGTCGTCCCAGCCGCGCACCGGCGCGCCGCCGCCGGAGGTCGGGGACCGCGGTACCGGCACCCCGGCGGCGTCCAGGGCGCGGTGGCAGCTCCGCTTGTCGAAGAGGACGGCCAGCTCGTCGGGATCGTCGAGGCGGATGCCGCCGGTGAGGCTCCGCACGGCGGCGGTGAACCGCGCGTACCAACGGGCGCCGCCCTCCACGCGCGTGGACTCCTCCAGGCCGCGCAGGGCCCGGTCCACCTCCGTGTTCTCCCCCGGCGAGTCGAGGCGTACGAGCTCGTCCGGGCCGAAGGCGGCACCGCCCTCGCGCAGGACGCGGGCCCAGGGCACGATGCGGGCCGCGGGCAGCCCGGCGTCGCGGACGGCCGCGGCGAACAGGGCGACGCGACGGTTCTCCGGGTTGCCGACGACCGCCCAGCGCGGGGGCGTGTGCTCGGTCATGGCCGGCGCGCTACTCGCCGACGGCGACGTAGCGCCAGACGCGGTTGTCCCACTCGTCCTCGTCGGCGTGACCCCGGTCGAGGTCCAACCGCACCCCGGCGCTCTCCAGGGTGTCCCGGAAGCGCTGCTTCAGCGGTTCGCTGAGGTAGTTGTGGTGGAGGTCGAGGGCGGCGAGATGGGTGAGGGGCTGGCCGCCGAGCAGCGCGGCGCCGCCCTGGTCGGTGAGGACGCCCATGGACAGGTCGAGGGTCTCCAGCCGGGCGACGACGGGCGCGGCGGCCAGCGCGGTGGCGATGTCGTCCTGGATGTCGCTGTTGCGCAGGCCGAGGTGACGCAGGCTCGGCAGGCGGTCCCCGCCCAGGATGGGTTCCACGTCGCTCAGCTCGCAGTCCCCGCCGTAGTTCGCCGTGCCGAGCCAGAGGTCCAGGTGGTGCAGGGCGGGCAGGTCGCTGGCGGCGACGTTGCGGACGACCAGGGCCGGTATGCCGCCGGCCTGGATGGTGAGGGAGCGCAGCCGCTGGTGGGTGAAGGGCGGGAGGACGAGGCAGCTGCCGCCGCGGACGCCGAACCATTCCAGTTCGGGAAAGCCGTCGAGGAGCGGGCCGACGTCACCTTGGTTGATCCAGGAGATCTCGCACTCCTCGGATTCCATGTCCCCCAGGAACAGGGACCGCAGGGCGGGCAGCCGGGGGCCGGCGGCGAGGAGCGCGGCGATGATCTCCTCCGGGCCGGTCTCGTAGGCATCTTCCCACGCACCGACTACGATCGCGCGGACGCGGGTCGTGTCCACGGCCGCGGTGAAGCGGGCGAACGCCTCGGACCAGATTTCCTTGGCGTCGTAGGCGTCGGAGGAGATCCGCCAGGCGACGGCGTCCGCCTCGGGCAGCCCGTCCATGCCCTTCTCGTCGTCGGGGCCGGGGAAGTCGAAGACGGGCAGCCCGTACGACTCCCGCAGATGGCTCGCGTAACTCATGATCCCTGCCGCTCCTCGCGTCCGATTCGTCTGCAAGTTGTAGCAAGCGGCACTGACAACGGCCGAGGCAGGGGCGGGTGGAGTCCGTTGTCAGACCCTCGCCCTAACTTCGAAGGACGACGCGGCGCACGGGGCGGCGCGTGGGAAGGGGACAGGTATGTACCGGCAGGGGGACGTTCTCATCGTGCCGCTCGCAGAATCGGCGGTTCCGCCGTATGCCGCGGACGCGCCTTCGGAACCGCGGGACGGGCGCGGCCGGTTCGTCCTGGCCCTCGGCGAGGTGACCGGACACGCGCACGCCGTGCTGGGGCCGGGCCGACTGGTCCGGGAACCGGGGCCGTTCGCCCCGCTGCTGCTGCACCTGCCCGACGGGGGACGTGTGGTGCACGAGGAACACGCCGCGATCGCGCTGCCGAAGGGCTGGTTCCGGGTGGTGCGGCAGCGGGAGTACGTACCGGGGTCGGTCCGGATCGTGGCGGACTGAGGGACTGAGGGACTGAGGGACTGAGGGACTGGGGGACTGAGGGCTGACGGGCGGGGGTGGCCTGATGGAGGGGACGGGCCTGGTGGAGGGGACGGGGAAGTGGACGGGACGGAGGGGACGGACATGACGCGCAGGACGCTTGTGCCAGAAGTGACGGAAGTGCTGAAAGCAGCGAAAGAGACGGAGGTGGCGGAAGTGATGGACCTGGCGGAGGCGATGGACGTGACGGAGGGGGCGGGCCGCGTGTCCGGGGTCGACGGATGGCGGGCGGTCGCGGCGGCGACCGGACCGGCGGACCGGGCGGCTGCGGAGGCGGGTGTACGCCTCGGCTACCGGACGGCGGGACTTCCCGAACCCGAGCGGATCGTGTGGGCGGATTCGCCGCGGGCCGCGATGCGTCTGCTGGCCGATCCGCAGGGTCCTTGGGGGGCGGACGCGCGGGGGCGCAGCGTCCGGGAGGAGGTGCGCAGCGCCCCGTGGGCGGCCGAGCGCGCCCGCCTCAACGCGCTGCTGGGACCCCAGGGCTGGGGCCGGCGATGGGCCCTGACCGGCGCCCGGCTGTGGGAGAACACCGAGCGGCTGGCCGGTCGCATCCGCACCGGGCTCGTCGAGGAACTGGCCGCGGATCCGGCGGGGGAGGCGGAGGCGCGGCTGCTGCTCCTCGAGGCGGTGCTGGGCCAGCACGACGCGGCCTGGCTGTGCGCGTTCGACACCGGCGAGGACACGCCGCTGGAGGGCCTCGCCGCGGCCGCCGGGGCGGCGGGCTGGTGGTGGCCGTACGAGCGGCTGGCCGTGATCTGCGAACGCCCGGTGGAACTGCACCGGGACGAGGCGGGCCGCCTGGACCGCGGTGACGGCCCCGCCCTCGCGTTTCCTGACGGCTTCGCGCTGCACGCGTGGCGCGGGATGCCCGTGCCGGCGGATTTCCTGGACGGGCTCGAGGCGTTGACACCCGAGCGCATCCGTGACGAGGAGAACGCGGAGCTGCGCCGCGTGATGCTGGAGCACTACGGCTACGACCGCTACCTCGCCGAGTCGGACGCCGAGCCGGTGCACCGCGACGACACGGGCATCCTGTGGCGGATGCCGCTGCCGGGAGACGAGGACGTCGTGATGGTGGAGGTGGTCAACTCCACGCCCGAGCCGGACGGTACGAGCCGCACGTACTGGCTGCGCGTACCGCCGGACACGCGGACCGCGAGACAGGGCGTGGCCTGGACCTTCGGCCTCGACGCGCAGGCGTACGCGCCGGTCCGGGAAACCTGACGCCCGCGGGAACGGGTGGCCGGGGGCGGCCGGGGTGGCCGGGACGGGACCGGCGGCCGGGGCCCCGACAGGGTGTGCCTCCTCAGGACGTTGACGGGGATCCCGAAGGACCGTCGTCCGCGACAGCGGCGGGCTGCTCGCGGACAACCGCTCCGCGGCGCTGCCCTCAGGGGCGGATCGCCTGACGCCAGATCGTGGCGTCGAAGGTGAGGTAGGAACTGGGAGCCTTGGGGTCGGGCAGTGCCCGGATCTCGATGAGTCCGACGTTCGACTTGTTGACGACGCAGAGCTGGGTTCCGGGGGTCAGCTCGGCGACCTCCAGCCGCCTGACGTACCGGGTGTCGGAGGTGCACACGTCCAGCGAGCCCTGCTGGCTCGGATCCAGGCGCACCACTGTGCCTCCGGTCGAGTTGATCTCGCCGTCCCCGAGGGCGAAGAAGTTGAAGTCTCCCTCCCCTTCACGGGGTGTGACGGGATCCAGGGAGAAGGACAGGTAGTACCGGATGGTCATGTGGATGTCCGTCTTGCGAAGGGGCTCGACGGTGGCCGCGGGAGATTTGCCGGCCGCCGACCCACTGCTCGAGGGCGGAGGCGTCGCGGTGACGGTGACGGTCTCCCGGACGGTCCTGGCGGTGGGCGAATTCACGAGCGTGGGCAGGCCGAAGAACCCCAGCAGCAGTCCGACGACCCCGGTCACCGCGGAGATCAACGCCGCCCATTCGGCGATGCGGCGACCTGACGGTCCGGATCGTCGAGCCTCTTCGGGCCTACCGGGATCGGAAGACGGTGTCGGGGGCCGGCCCGGCGGCGCAGGGACCACGGGAGGCACTCCAGATCCCGACGGGGTCGGGGACGCTCCGCTCATCAACTGCTCCCTCTGCCTGGTGACGAAGTGCGCTCATGACGTCAACTCACCTCACTCGTCGGCAAGTTATAGCCATACAACCCTATCTTCGCCTCGGAAGGTACGCACACCCCGGGCACGTCAGGCACCGCTCTCACGGCCTGGAAGAAGGCGGGCTTCCTCAGGGGCGGGGGCATGGGCGGGGGCGGGGGCTGGGTGCCGCCGGCCGTCGGGCGGGCGGACGCACCGGGCCGGGACCGGTGGCAGAACCACCGGTCCCGGCCCTCCAGGTGCCGGCTCGTTACATCGGGTCGGGGAAGATGTCGCCCATGCTCCAGGCGACGCTGAAGCAGGGGGGAAGGGCGTGGGACTCCGGCTCGGTGTCCAGGGCCTGGAGCGCGAGGATCTGGTTCATGGATGTTCTCCGCTTTCTTGTCGGGGTCGGGTCGGTCGTTCACTGCATACCTGGGCACGGAGTCGGTCACCGCCGTGCCCGGGCGTTCATGGGCCGCGCGCCCGGCGCCGTCAGCGGGCTGCCGGGATCCGGGGAAGCGCGGAGGGGGGCTCCGCCAGGAGCGGGCCGGCCAGCAGGCGGTGCAGGGCCAGCAGGACACCGGCCCCTCCGCTGGACAGGTCGGCGGTGAACCGCTGCGAGCCCGCTCCGAGGAAGCGGACACCGCGCCGGTACGGGACGGCGTACTTCAGCAGGCCGGTCGCGGCGCGCACGGCGTCCCCGCGGGCGGCGTCGGTGCCGTTGAGCTCGGCGTGCTCGGTCAGGAACCAGCTCAGTCCGGCCAGCCCCCGGTACAGGCCCGCCTCCTTCGTGGCGCAGGAGACCCGGATGCCGGCGACCAGCCTCGGCAGCGCCGTTGCGCAGCGCTCGTCCGGCACGGTGGCCACGAAGCGGGTGAGCGCCGCCGCGACACCGGCCGCGCCCGTGGCCAGGTACGGCATGGCACGGGTGAGCCGCGCGTCGTCGGAGACGGACAGGGCGCCGTCGTCCAGCGGGAAGGTCCGGTCCAGCTCCTGGTGGAGCAGCAGGCGGCCCGCCTCCAGCCAGCGGTCCTCGCCGGTGTCGCGGGCCAGGCGGTGGAAGAAGAGGGCGACCCCCGAGCGGCCGTGCAGCAGGCCGCGGGCGTCGTGTTCGCCGAGGGTGGCCCCCAGGTCGGGGGTGCGCAGCAGGCCCTGCCCTGCCGCGGCGGCCCGTTCCAGGTGGCTGCTCTCCCCGGTCAGCCGGTACAGGGCCAGCCAGCCGAGGCCCACCCCCGCCCGCCCGCCGGCCAGCGTGCCGCAGGAGGCGGTGAGCGGGTGGCCGTCGGCGTCCCGGAGCAGGTCGACGGCCTCGTCCAGGCGACCCAGGCCGGCCAGCACCGGGGCGATGCCGGCCGAGCCGACGAGCAGTCCGGGGGGCAGCGCGTCACGCAGCGCCAGCGTGTCGCGGCGCAGCCGTCCGAGGATCTCCTCTGGTACCGCGACACCGGCGCGGTGCAGGGCGTGCACCACCCCGGCGGTGCCGTAGGCCAGGCACACGTTGTTGGTCCGGAACGCCTCGGGCGAGGGCGGGAAGGCCCACTCCGGCCGGTCGGCGTCTGCCGTCTCCAGCAGCCCCGAGGCCACCTCCTCGGCAAGCCGGGCGAGACAGCCGCGCGGATCGGTGTCGAGCTCGGCGGGGGAGGGCAGGCGGCCGGCACCGTCCTCGTCCTGAGCCCGGCGCTCGGTGAGGTGGAAGGCTGTCGCCCGCTGCCACAGGTCCTCCGGCGGAGCCACCCCGGCCATGTCGCGGCGCAGCAGTGCGAGGTTGGCGGGCGCGTGTTCGGCGGTCTCGTTGAAAGGCGCCAGGAAGGCGAGCGCGACTGCCGCCATGCCGTACCGGTCCTGCAGCAGGGGATCGGTGCCGGCCCGGCGCAGGCCGGGGGGCGGCATGAACCCCGGGGTGCCCATCTTCGAGGGTGCCGCGGACAGGGCCGAGGCCGCCTCGAAGTCCACCAGCCGGACCCCGCCCGACGGTGTGACCAGGACATTGCCCAGGCTGAGGTCGCCGAACCGGTAGCCGGCGGCGTGCAGCCGTTCGAGCGAGGCGTCCAGCGCGGCCAGCAGGCGCCGGCACTCCTCGTAGTACGCGGCGACGGACTCGGCCGTGCGGTCGGCGCGGGCCAGCGGGGAGGACCGGCTCAGCCAGCCCGTCAACGGCTGTCCCACGACGTACTCGGTGACGAGGAAGTCGTGCTCCCACTCCGTGAAGTGGTCGAGCGGCTCCGGGCCCACCCCGGGGGCGGCCGCGTGCAGCTCGCGCAGCACGTGGTACTCGTGCCGCAGCCGCTGCTGCGCGTCGGTCCCGTCGAAGACCAGGCCGTTGTGGGCGCGGGCCTCCTTGACGAAGACGCTGCGGCCGGTCCTCCGGTCCCGGGCCCGGTAGGCGCCCCCGGCGTTGCTCAGGCGCACCGCGTGGGTCACCTCGTAGTCGCGGATCAGGATCGGGCCCGCGTGCGGCTGCTCCTCCTGCTCGACGAAAGGGTCCGTGATCCCCGCGGGCAGGTGGAAGGCGGGGAGCCGTTGGTCCACGACCTCGCGGCCGCAACCGTTGTCGACCAGCCCCTCCCGGGTGCCGTCGGCCCGCAGCCGGCTGCGGCCACCGAAGGAGCCGTAGCGGTAGTGGACCGTCCGCGAGTCGCGAAAGCGCCGGTCGGTGAGGACGTACGGCCCCTCCTCCCCGTCGAGCGCGTCGCGCAGGCGTTCCAGAAGTTGTCGGGCGGTCGCGGCGTCGGGCGGGTAGACGGCGCAGAACTTCCCCGACTGGGCCCGCGCGCCGTGCTTGTGATGGAGGAACAGGAAGAAGAGCCGCGCGCTCAGGTGCTTGAACGGCACGCCTTCGGAGAAGCAGATGCCGGCGACCGTGTCGAGCACGTGCTGCGCCCGGTCCAGCCGCGCCGACACGTGGATCTTCCAGCCCTGCTCGGCGAGCCCGGTCCGCGGGCTGCCCCAGACCGTCCAGATGCCCTGGGCGGTGCCGCGCGAGCCCGGCGGTACCTCGCCGGGAGCGAAGCGCGGCCCCGGGTCGGCCACGCTCGGCAGCGGCAGGTAGTACTCCCGGTCCGCCAGTGCTTCGCCGAAGCCTTCGAGCACGGGATCTCCTCACAGGGTGGTGGGGGCGGCCACAACGGTCGCGCCGCACGCCGGACCGGCAGGTCCGGAAACGGTTCGGCGGCGGCATGCGACCGGTATCGGCCGAGACCGCTCTCCTGACGGGACCTCGGGACCCTGGGGGCCCTCGGGGCGCCCCAGGATGCAGCCGGGCCGCTCGAGACGAGGTCGGAGAGGGGTCGAAACGTGAGGAATCCCGTGGAAAGGCGCCCCCTACCCAGGTCGGGCGGGGCGCGGAGTGGTGATTCGGGGGCGATGAGGGGGACACATGCCTGGTCCGACCGGCTGGAGCCCGACCGGCTGGACCTCTTCTCCCGTCAGACCGCCGTCGTTCTGAACCGCGTGCGGGGCGGGCCGTGCCGGCGTACGGCGCCCGGCCACATGGCGAGCTCCACGCGCAGGACCGGCGCCGCCGCCGCGGCGGTCCGGCCGGTCGGCGCGCTGTACCCGGTGGTCACGGCCGCGTGCTGGCCCCACCGAGTCTCGCGTACGGACGGACCGCGCGGCCGCGCGGCCTTCCGCTCCCGCAGCCGCGCAGCCCCCGCTCCGGCTCCCGCAGTCGAAAGTCCGCCGGCCTTCCTCAGACCACGGAGAGCAGGTCCACGACGAAGACGAGCGTGGAACCCGCCGGGATCAGCGGCGAGGGGGACTGGTTGCCGTAGCCGAGGCGCGGGGGGACGATGATCTCGCGCCGGCCGCCGACCTTCATCCCCCTGAGCCCCCGGTCCCAGCCCTTGATGACCCTGCCACCACCCACGGCGAACTTGAACGGCTGGCCACGGTCCCAGGAGGCGTCGAACTCCCTTCCGGTCTCGAAGGTGACCCCGACGTAGTGCACCCGGACCACCCGGCCCGGCTTCGCCTCGGCCCCGTCCCCGACGACGAGGTCCCGGACCGTCAGCTCCTGCGGAGCTTCACCTTCCGGAAGTTCGATCTCGGGCTTCGTCAGTTCACTCATCGCAGCCTCATTGCTCTCCGCGGAATCCTCGTACCGATCAGCCAGGCACATGATCACTCCACACGCCGATCTACTGAAGTACATCAAAGCCCACGGAGCACGGCGGCACGGCGCAGCGTGACTGGCCGTGCTCCATCTTCGGCAGGGTCACGCCAGAGGACCAGAGGACCAGAGGACCGGAGGAAGGGAGGTCGAAGGGACGTCCTAGAAGAAGCCCAGCTTCTTCGGCGAGTAGCTGACCAGCAGGTTCTTCGTCTGCTGGTGGTACGCGCGCCACGCCGGTGCTGACCTGCTGAAACAGCAGCCCTGGGGGCGTTCGGCAGGGTGTTGGTCCGTGGATGGTCCGGATTTTGGTCGACCCTGATCAACCGGACCGGCCCCTCCTCCAGGTGCGGTGCGTGTGCCGGGCTGGGCAGTGGCGTGGTTGCTGCCACCGCCCAGCCCGGAACTCAGGACGCTCCACGGGCGGGCGGAGTAGAAGGGGAGGTCGGAGTACGTCTTCGACGTCGTCTGCGGCCCCCAAGTACAGCGACGGGCACGGCCACTAGCGCCGTCGGCGCGGCGGGATCCGTAGGCGGGCAGCCGACTGGATCTGCGGGCTGCTGCTGGACGCAGTGCTCAGGCAGGGCCGGCATGCGGCCTCCCGGTCGCCGTCCCGACCGGCTGCCGGACAAATCTGACCGGCAGCCGACGGAGGGGCCGGGCCCGCCATCCTGCGGGCCGGCCCCTCCTGCACGCCCACCAGGCGTGATGAACCCGTCACTCCACGCGCCTTCCGGAAACCTGCACATCGTGTCCGCGATCGCGACAGCCCGCCCCCTTCGCCACGCGGTATGGCCTATATGTCCCATCCGGTTGGTGGCAGTTTGCCTCGTTTGGTTCCGCGTAAACAGCGGAAGGCTCGTATCTGTTACTCGATCTTGTGTAGAAGCCGTCACTATTCGGTGAAACAAGCTGCACCTCAGTCTTCAGAGGTGACCACCTGCCCGTGATGGGGCGTCAATGGGATTGGGTGGGCGGCCCGTTCGCGTGCTTTCATCTGCGCACTGCGGCAGTCAAGAATGGCGGCCGAGTTTCGGGCTGCCAGCCGCCGCAGGAATCAATTACTCCCCCCAATGAAAGGTGCGCGTCATGCGTAACGACCTCGAGACCCGTGAGATTGCCGACACCGAGCTGGACGCCGTCTCCGGCGGCATCATCAGCGTGTCCGGTGGCCTGGCCGGCGCCGTAACCAGCGATGTCAGCGACGTCGTGGGCGTCGCGGGCTCCCTCCACACCGTGCAGGCCGCGCAGGGCATCGTTTCCCACGTCCCCGGCCTCGTCACGGGGATCACCGGCGTTTCGGTGAACACCGGTCGCGCCGGTCTCTGATCGGGATTTCCCCATGAACCCCGGAGTGTCCCCCACGGCTCCGGGGTTCCTGGATGCCCGCGTGCCCGACCGATACGAATGCAGTTGAAGGAATAGTCCGTGCAGTTTCGCCAAAAGGCTCTTTCCAAGCTGCAATCGCCCGAAGAGCTCGACTTGCCCGTTCGCTTCGCGCGCCCGCAGGGGCGGCTCGTCCTGGCCGTCACGGTCATCGTCATGGCCGCCGCGAGCTTCTGGGCCTTCACCAGCACCGTGTCCTCCAAGCTGAGCGCACCCGGCATCCTCACCCAGGCCGAGGGCAGTTACGTGCTGCAGACCCCGGTCGCGGGACAGGTGACCGGAGTCCTCGCCGAGGAAGGCCAACTGCTGGCCGCCGGTACGCCCCTGCTCAACGTCCGCACTGAGCAGGGGGACCGCCCCGTGCGCGTGGTGACCGGCGGCCGGTTGACGACACTGGTGGCCAAGGTGGGTTCGGTCGTCGCGACCGGTGCAGACGTGGCGACCGTGGAACGCGTGAAGAATCCGGAGGACCCCCTCGTGGCAGTGCTGTACGTGCCGGGCGGCAGCGGCTCGGCGATCCCTGTGGGCGCCCCGGTCGACCTGAGCGTCCAGTCGGTCCCGCAGCAGCAGTTCGGCATGCTGCGCGGCCGCGTCAAGGCGGTCGGCCGTGCGCCCCAGACGCAGGCGCAGATCGGCGGCTTCCTCGGCGACAGCGGGCTCGCCGAACAGTTCTCCCGCCACGGCAACCCGGTCGCCGTGCTCGTACAGCTCGAGCGCTCCGCCTCCACAAAGTCCGGCTACCGGTGGTCCTCCGCGGACGGGCCCCCGCACGCCGTCGACTCGAGGACGCCGGTCACTGGCGCCGTCCACCTCGCCGCGCGGCGCCCGGTCGACTGGCTGGTGCCGTGACCGCGCCGCAGACCGGGGCACCGCCGCGGGCGCCTCAGCTCCCTACCGCCGGACGCCGGCGCCACCGCCCCGAGCCCAAGGGCGGCACCCGCCGCAGGCCCGCGCCCACCCCCACGGCCCCCAGGGGCAAGACGCCCCGCCCCGTACGCACCCCCACCGTGCTGCAGATGGAGGCAGTGGAGTGCGGCGCCGCCGCTCTGGCCATGGTGCTCGGCCACAACGGCCGCTTCGTCCCCCTCGAAGAACTGCGCATCGCCTGCGGCGTCTCCCGCGACGGTTCCCGCGCCAGCAACCTCCTCAAGGCCGCTCGCGGTTACGGGCTGAAGGCCAAGGGCATGCAGATGGACCTGGCCGCGCTCGCCGAAGTGAGTGCGCCGGCCGTCCTCTTCTGGGAGTTCAACCACTACGTCGTCTACGACGGCATGAGCCGCCGGCTCGGCCGCAGGGGCGTGTACGTCAACGACCCCGGTAAGGGCCGCCGGTTCGTCCCCATGGACGATTTCGACACCAGCTTCACCGGTGTCGTGCTCACCTTCGAGCCCGGCGACGGCTTCCGCCGCGGAGGCCGCAAGCCGGGCGTCCTGGGCGCCATGCCGACCCGCTTGCGGGGCACTTCGGGCACCATGGCCGCCGCTGTGATCTCCAGCCTCCTGCTGGTGGCGGTCGGCGCGTCGGTGCCGGCCCTGAGCCGCACGTACATCGACATGTTCCTCATCGGGGAGCAGACGTCCCTGCTGGGTGTGCTGCTCGCCTCGATGGCCGTCGCCCTCGTACTCACCGCGACACTCACCGCGCTGCAGCAGGCCAATCTGCTGCGCGGCCGCATCATCTCGTCCACCTTGGGCAGTGCCCGCTTCTTCCGGCACCTGCTCAGACTTCCGGTCACCTTCTACTCCCAGCGAAACCCGGCCGACCTGGTCCAGCGCCTGCAGTCCAACGATGCGGTCGCCGAGACCCTCGCCCGGGACCTGACCGCCGCGGGCGTGGACGCCGTGGTGGTCGTGCTCTACGCGGTGCTGCTGTGGGCGTACGATCCGCAGCTCACCCTCGTCGGCGTGGCTGTAGCGCTGCTCAACGTGGTGGCCATGCGGATCGTGATCCATCTGAGGGCCACCGGTACCCAGAAGCTGCGCGCCGAGAGCGCCCGGCTGACCAATACGTCCTACAGCGGTCTCCAGCTCATCGAGACGATGAAGGCCACGGGCGGCGAGAACGGCTTCTTCCGCCGCTGGGCCGGACAGCACGCGGTCACCCTCGACGTGCAGCAGCGGCTCGGCGTGCCCAGCGCGTGGCTCGCGATCGTCGCGCCCACGCTGGCGGCGTTCAACAGCGCGCTGATCCTGTTGATCGGCGGCCTGCGGGCGGTGGAGGGGCACCTCACCGTGGGCCTGCTCGTCGCCTTCCAGGCCCTGGTGACCAGCTTCACCGCACCGATCTCCCGGCTGGGCGGCGTAGCCGGACGGATCCAGGACTTCGCGGCCGACGTAGCCCGCCTCAAGGACGTCGAGAACTTTCCCGTAGCCCCGGTCTTCTCGCGGCGCGAGCCCGACGCCGACACCCGACGCCTCAAGGGCCATGTGGAGCTGGACCACGTCACCTTCGGCTACAGCCCACTGGACGCCCCGCTGCTCAAGGGCTTCTCGCTCTCGGTCGGCCCCGGGCAGCAGGTCGCGCTCGTCGGCGGCTCCGGCAGCGGCAAGTCCACCGTCTCCCGGCTGATCTCCGGCCTCCATACGCCCTGGGAGGGGGCCATCCGCATCGACGGAATGCGGCTGGAGGACATACCGCGCGGTGCTCTGGCCGCCTCCGTCTCCTTCGTCGACCAGGACGTCTTCCTCTTCGAGGGCACCGTCCGCGACAACGTCACGCTGTGGGACCCCTCCATCCCGGACGAGGCCGTCATCGCCGCCCTCGAGGACGCCGCCGTGCACGACGTGGTCGCGCGGCGTCCCGGCGGCATCCATAGCCGCGTCGAGCAGGATGGCCGCAACTTCTCCGGCGGCCAGCGCCAGCGACTGGAGATCGCGCGGGCGCTGGTACGCCGCCCCAGCGTCATGGTGCTCGACGAAGTGACCAGCGCACTGGACGCGGTGACCGAGCAGGTCATCATCGACAACCTGCGCCGCCGCGGCTGTGCCTGTGTGGTCATCGCCCACCGCCTGAGCACGGTGCGTGACAGCGACGAGATCGTCGTGCTCGACCGCGGCACGGTCGTGGAACGCGGGCGGCACGAGTATCTGGTCGGCGCGCAGGGCCCGTACGCCGCATTGGTCAAGGAGCACTGAGGTGACGCACGCGCACCACGCCACAGCCACAGACGCCGGCGGCACCGCCACCGCCGGCCAGCCGGGCGGGGCCCCGGACCCGGTCGTCGCGGCCCTGGGCGGACTGGGCTCGCCGATCGACTGCACGGGCCTGCGCAGCCTGTCCCTGGAGGGCCCGCTCGTCCTGTGGCTCGTCGTACACGGCGAGTTGGACCTGTTCGCCGTCGACGTCGCGCAGGCCGGGCACTGGCACTTCCTGGGCCGGCTGGAGCCGGGCACGCTGCTGCTGGGCCCGGCCGAGGGCCCTGACCACACCCTGGTTGGCCGGCCCCTGCAGGCGTGTTGGCTGCGCCGCATCGAACTACGGGAGCTGTACCGCCCGGAGTACGGCGGCCAGTTCCACGGGGACCAGTTCCACGGCGGACCGTGGTATGCCGATCAAGGGCAGTACGGCGCCGACGCAGGACAACTGAGCCCTCTCGAGGACGCCTTCGCGCGCGGCGTCGGCCGTGGCCTGCGCGTGCTCTACCAGGCACCGCTGGACGGTAGCGCCACCACCGAGCACGGCGGGGCCGACGATGACATCCTGTGGATGCAGATCACCCCCGGCAGCGTGCAGTACGGTGCCGTGTACGAGACGGAGGCGGTGGGCACCCTCCTCGTCGACGCCGCGATGTGGCAAGGCATGGTCGACCAGCAGCACCGGCTGCTCTATGCCCTGGACCGCTGGATCGAACAGCTCGAGCGCGCGCACGAGGACCGTACGGCGGCCGGAATCGAGGCGGCCCAGGCAGCCCGTACCCAGGCGGACCGGACACTGCTGGCGTCCATCGTCCGCTCCGGCCGGAATTCTCACCGTAGCGCGAGCGTCGACGCGACCTTCGCCGTGTGCCGCCTGGTCGCCGACGCGGCCCGCATCACCCTGTCCGAACCGGGCGAGGCCGGCAGCAGATTCGACCAGACGGATCCCGTCGAACGCATCGCGCTCGCCTCGCGGATCCGCACCCGCGTGGTCAGGCTCAGCGGGCGCTGGTGGCGGGAGAGCAGCGGTCCGCTGGTGGGCCGGCGCGAAAGGGACGGCACGCCGGTGGCCCTGCTGTGGCGGCGGGGCGGCTACGAGGCGGTCGACCCCGCCACCGGCACGCGCGAGCGCATCGGGAAGAGCAACGAGACCGCCTTCGAACCGCGCGCCGTCATGCTGTACCGCCCCCTGCCCGACGGGCGGGTGGGCCTGCTGGCGCTGCTCCGATTCAGTGTGGCTGGCACTATCCCGGAGCTGCGCAGCCTCATCCTGGGCGGGCTGGTCGCGGTGGTCCTGGGCGCACTGGTGCCGATCGCCACTGGCCAGGTCCTCGGCCGGTACGTCCCGCAGGCCGAGAACGGCCTCATCGTGCAGACCGGGCTGGCACTGATCGCGACCGGCATCGTCTCGGCCGCCTTCATGCTGCTGCAGAACACCTCCCTCCTGCGCATGGAAGGCCGCATCGAGGCCACCTTGCAGCCGGCGGTGTGGGACAGGCTGCTGCGGCTGCCGACGAAGTTCTTCGCCGGCCGCTCCACCGGCGAACTGGCCGGCGCGGCGATGGGCATCAGCGCCATCCGCCGCGTGCTGTCCGGCATCGGTCCGGTCTGCGTACAGGCGGGCGCGGTAGGAGCGATGAACCTCGTACTGCTGCTCGTCTACAGCATGCCGCTGGCGATGGCGGCGCTCGCCATGCTGGTCGTCATCGCGGGGGTTTTCCTGGGCCTGGGGCTGTGGCAGCTGCGCTACCAGCGTCGGCTGATCAAGCTCGGCCACCAGCTCAACAACCAGGCCTTCCAGACCCTGCGAGGCCTGCCCAAGCTCCGCGTCGCCGCCGCCGAGAGCTTCGCGTACGCCGCCTGGGCGCGGGAGTTCGCCCGTACCCGCGATCTGCAGCAGCGCATCGGCCGGATCCAGAACGTCATCACGGTCCTGGGCGCCGTCTACCTGCCGCTGTGCACACTGGTGATGTTCATGCTGCTGGCCGGACCGGCCCGCGGCGCCATGTCCGCCAGCGAGTTCCTCACCTTCAGCACCGCGCTGACGATGCTGCTGTCGTCGGTCACGCAGTTGACCGGTGCGCTCATCTCGGCCGCTGCGGTGCTGCCGATGTTCGAGCAGATCAGGCCGGTCCTGCGGGAGAGCCCCGAGGTGGGCCGCTCCAGTACCCGACCGGGCGAGCTGACCGGCGCCATTGAGGCCAAGAACCTGTCCTACCGCTATGCCGACGACGGCCCGCTCGTACTCGACAGCGTCAACTTCCGGGCGAAGCAGGGAGAGTTCGTCGCGATCGTGGGGGCCAGCGGCTGCGGCAAGTCGACACTGCTGCGGCTGCTCATCGGCTTCGACAAGCCCGCTGAAGGCAGCGTGCTGTACGACGGCCAGGACCTGGCCGCTCTCGATCAGGCGGCCGTACGCCGCCAGTGCGGCGTCGTCCTGCAGAACGCACAGCCCTTCACCGGCTCGATCCTCGACTGCATCTGCGGCGCCGGGACGTTCTCGCTCGAGGAGGCGTGGGAAGCCGCCGCTATGGCGGGCCTGGCGGAGGACATCAAGGCCATGCCGATGGGTATGCACACCATGCTGTCCGACGACGGCGGCACCGTCTCGGGCGGCCAGCGCCAACGGCTGATGATCGCCCAAGCCCTCGTCCGCAAGCCGCGCATCCTGTTCTTCGATGAAGCCACCAGTGCGCTGGACAACGAAGCCCAGCGCGTGGTCATCGAATCCACCCGCTCCCTGCACGCCACCCGCATCGTGATCGCCCACCGCCTCTCCACGATCATGGACGCCGACCGTGTGATCGCCATGTCGGACGGCCGAATCGTCCAGCAGGGCCCTCCCGCCGAACTGCTCGCCGACGCGACCGGCCTCTTCTACGACCTGGTCCGCCGCCAGCTGCGATGACCGGGCCGCGTCCACCAGCAACGGCCAGTCGTCCGGCAGCCCCAGCGGGGTGACCGACGTAGAGGATCTGCCCGGCGGGTACGTCTCCCCGCCAGGCGCCGACCGCTCCGTGGACGGCCGTACTCGGATGCTGCGACCGTTGGCTGACGCCCAGTGGGCACGCATCGAGCCGCTGCTGCCGGACCGGACACTTCGGTTCGGTCCTGCAGGTGGGTCGGACAGCGGCCGCGAGTGTCATGGCCACCGGCGTGAGGCCCGGACGGGCGGGTGCACGTCCGGCCTGGACCGCACCCGGTCCTCAGTCCGAGACGGCCTTGGCCCAGTCGCGGTTGACGGTCCCTCTCGCCTTCCTCGTCTGTGCCTCCGTGGGAAACGTCGGCGTGCCCTCGACCGTGGGCAGTTTCTCCGCGGCGGCCTTATGGAGGGTGCCGTCCTTCTCCATGGCGTCCATGAGGACGGGGCGTGCATAGGCGCCGAGCCGGATGTTCTGGCCTTCCGGGCTGAAGGCGTACTCCTGCCACAGACGTGCCGCCGCGGGGTGCGGGGCTTCTTTGTTCACCCCGTCCGCGTAGTACTCGGCGAAGCTGCCGTCGAAGGGGATGGCAGTCCGCCAGTCAATGTCCGCGCCCTTCCGGCGGAATTCGTCGGCGTATCCGAGGTTGAGGAAGTCCCAGTCGATGCTGATCGGGGTCTGGCCCTTCGCGATCGTAGTCGGTGAGGATTCCACCGGAATGAAGTTGCCGTTCTTGCTGAGCTCGGCGAAGAAGTCGATACCGGGCTGGATGTCGTCGAAGGAACCACCGTTCGCCAGGGCCGCCGCATAGACTCCGGCGAAGGCAGAGCCGGCTTTGGTGGGATCGCCGTTGAGCGCGACCTGGCCCTTGTACTCGGGCTTGCGCAGATCAGCGAAGGTCGAGGGGCAGGTTTTGACGCGCTTGGCGTCACAGCCGATCGAGATGTAGCCGCCGTAGTTGTTGTACCAGCGGGCCTGCCGGTCCTTCTGTTCCTTGGAAATCCGGTCGTACGCGGCGACCTTGTACGGAGCGAGCAGGTCCTGCCGGGCCGCGGACTGCGCGAACGAGCCCCCCACGTCGATCACGTCGGGGGCGCGGCCCTCGCCCCTGTGCTCCTTGAGGGCGTTGATCTCGTCCTGGCTGGTACCCTCCGGATTCTCCATCATGACCTTGATTCCGTACTTCTTCTCGAAGCCGTCGATCAGTGCGCCGTAGTTGGCCCAGTCGCTCGGGAGCGCGATCGCGTTGAGCGAGCCTTCCTTCTTCGCTGCTGTGGTCAGTGCTGCCATGCCGCCGGCGTCCGCGGCGGAGGCGGCCACCGCGGGTGCTCTGGGCGCGGCGGTGGGCTTGTCTCCGCAGGCGCCGAGAGGGGCCGCAGAGAGGGCCAGGCAGGCGGCGACGGAGGCTGTCCGGAGGCGGGGTGCGGGCACAAAGGCTCCATAACGGTGATCGCGTACTGATCGAGGCCAGCGTACGGTCGGCGGCCTCGGCGCCGCAGTCCCAGACGGTGGTGTCCGCTGTCTTCCCTGCGGCTGTCGTACCGGTGCGTCCTCAGAACCGCTCGTCGTCCCAACCGGCCAGGAGCGCCTCCCCGAGATCCATCGCGGGCGGTGCGGCCCCGTTGTGGAGAGCCTGCTCGCTCCAGATGATCTTGCCGCGGGCGGTGTAGCGCGTGCCCCAGCGCTCGGCGAACTGCGCGACGAGGAACAGGCCGCGGCCGCCTTCGTCCGTGGTCTCGGCCCGGCGCAGGTGAGGGGAGGTGCTGGACCCGTCGGAGACCTCGCAGATCAGGCTGCGGTCGTACAGCAGCCTCACCCGGATGGGCTCGGTTCCGTAGCGGATGGCGTTGGTCATCAGCTCGCTGAGGATGAGTTCCGTGGTGAAGGCGATGTCCTCCAAGCCCCAGTCCGCCAGTCGGCGGCCGCAGGCGTTGCGCACCGGGGACACCCCCGCAGGGTCGGGACGCACATCCCACTGGGCGATCCGCGCGGGATCCAGTCGGCGGGTGCGTGCCACCAGCAGCGCGACGTCGTCGATGGGCCTGTCGGGCAGCATCGCGTCGAGCACCACGGTGCAGGTTTCCTCCGGGGTGCGGGCAGGCCCCGCCAGGGCGGCGCGCAGCGCTGTCAGGCCCGCGTCCGGATCGCGGTCGCGGCTCTCGATCAGCCCGTCGGTGAAGAGTGCCAGCCGAGAGCCTTCGGGCAGGTCGACCGTCACGGTCTCCATGGGCAGCCCCGCGCCCAGGCCCAGCGGCGGGGAGACCGGCACCTCGGGGAAGGACACGGTTCCGTCGGGGCGGATCAGAGCGGGGCCCGGATGCCCGGCTGTGGCGGCCGTCACCTGCCCCGAGACGGGATCGTAAATGGCGCACAGGCAGGTGGCTCCGGTGATCCCCTGCCACTCCTGCTCGTCCGTGTCGATGTGGGCGACCAGCTCGTCCAGGTGGCTCAGGAGCTCGTCCGGGGGCAGGTCGAGGGTGGAGAAGTTGTACACGGCGGTGCGCAGGCGGCCCATGGTGGCGGCGGCGTGGAGACCGTGGCCGACGACGTCGCCGACCACCAGGGCCACTCGGGCGCCGGGAAGCGGGATGACATCGAACCAGTCACCGCCCACCCCGGCCTGGGCGGCCAGATAGCGGTGCGCGACCTCGACGGCGGACTGCACCGGTACCGCCCGGGGCAGCAGGCTGCGCTGCAGGGTGACGGCCATGTGGTGCTCGCGGGTGTAACGGCGGGCATTGTCGACGGACAGTGCCGCCCGGGCGGTCAGCTCCTCGGCGAAGGACACGTCCTCCTCGTCGAACGGCGGGGAGTCCTGCCCCCGCCAGTAGCCGGCCATCCCCAGCACTACGCCCCGGGCCCGCAGGGGCACGACGATCAGGGAGTGGATGCCGCGGTCCAGGATCTGCAGGGCGTTGGCCGGATCCTGGGCCCGCCAGCCGCGGGTGGCGCGCAGGTCCGCCTCCAGGACCGCATGGCCGCTGGCCAGCCCGGCGGCCATGGGACTGGTGGGAACGAACCGGATCAGCTTGCCGACGGGGTAGAGCGGGTGATCGCCCTGAAGGCCGACGACGGCGGCGCGGCGCATCTCGGTGCTCGCTTCGGGTGGCTCCTCGCCGCGCAGTACCGGGCCCAGCAGGTCGACGGTGACCACGTCGGCGAACCGCGGGACCGCCGCCTCCGCCAGTTCCTCCGCGGTGCGCTCCACGTTCAGCGTCGTTCCGACCCGTACCCCCGCGTCATAGAGCAATTTCAGCCGCTCGCGGGCCACCTCGGCCCTGCCGGAGAGTGCCCGCAGCTCGGTGGCGTCCCGCAGCGTGACGACGGTCCCGGCCTTCCCGTAGGGGGCCGTGGGCCGGATGTTCACCGCCAGCAGTCGGTCGCCTGTCATGTGCAGCTCGTCGGTCGCGGAACGGCCCGATGCGATCGGATCGGCGATCCCCTCCTCCAGACCCAGGTCCGTGACGGGGAGCCCTTCCGCGTCCACCGGCAGATCCAGCAGCCGCCGTGCCTCGTCATTGGCCAGCAGCAGCCGTCCACCGCCGCCTACGATCAGTACGCCCTCTCGCACCGCGTGCAGCACCGCGTCGTGGTGCTCGTACATCCTCGTCATCTCGGCCGGTCCCAGGCCGTGGGTCCGGCGCAGCAGCCGACGGCTCACCAGAGCCGTCCCGCCTGCGGACAGGGCGAGCACCGCGGCCGCGCTGCCGAGGACGACCGGCAGCTGCCGGTTCACCATGCTCTGGACGTTCTGGACTGTGACCGGGGAGGAGACGATGGCGATGACGGAGCCGTCGGAGTCCTTGACGGGGACCACCGAGACCACGGACCGCCCCAAGGAGCCTTCGAACGTCTCGGTGAAGGACTTGCCGGCCGCCGCCCCGGCGAAGGGGCCGACGACATGCTTCCCGATCTGTTCCGGGTCGCTGTGGGCGAGGGTGACCCCGTCGAGCGTGTACACGTTGATGCCGTCGACCCCTGCAATCTTCCGGGCCGCCTCGGCGCTCGGCTGTAGCACTGCGCTCGGATGGGGGCTACGCAGGGCCGCGACGATGCCCGGAGATTGCGCGAACGTTCCGGCGGCGGCGAGCGTACGGTGCCGGGCGTCCAGCATGCCGGCGCTCTGGGCCTGTACCACGAGCGCCACCACCGCGGCGGCGACGAGGAGCGCCACGACGGCCAGCTGCAGGAGGAACACCTCGCCGGCCACGCTGCGCACGCTCAGCAGGGAGGACAGACGCTGGGGCCGCCGCGCCCTTCCGTTGGGAGGCTGGGCGTGCTCCTGATGCTCCTCGTGGCGTCCTGAGCGGGGACGCCGAGGGAGAGAGGAAGAGCTCGTGGTCGAGCCGAGCAGCCAACGCCGGAAATCTCGAAGGAGGTCGCTCATACTCCATTTTCTAACCTCTACGGGTAGTCGGCAGCAGGGAGCGACGGCCGCCGAGCAGCAGCGATCCGGGCGCCCCTCCGCAGAGCGAGGGTGTGGCGCGGCGCGTGGGGGCGCGGGCGGGATCCAGGCCGCCGCCACGCCGATCTGGGATCCCACGCCCCCACGCCGCGCAAGGTCCTTTTCACCCTCGCGGAGTGCGTGCCCTTCGCGATCGCGCTGATGGTGCTCCTCATCGAGCTCACGCCCGCGCACGTCCTGTACACCGGCCCGCTGCTGGTCGCCACACCCGCGCTGGCGGCGGTGACGACAGGGCCGGAAGGTCACCCTCGCGGCGGCCGGGGCGGCCCTCGGGGTCAGCATGGCCACCGCTACCCAGAACCAGGCCTGGGCCGGACAGCAGGGCCAAGGGAAGTAGGAAAGTACTGAGGTCCGAGCGGGGGAATCGTCCGCAGGACGCCCTTCTGTTCGGGACCTGCCGCGGACGGCATCGCTGACCGGCCTACTCGACCACCACGACCGCACCGGCTGATGCCGTGTGCCGCACCGCCCGCCTTCGAGCACGTCTGGCGGCCACTGGCGCGCCCCAGCCCCCTGGGCCTTGCGACGGCGATCGGATCCCAGCTGTCCGACGCCGACGGTTCCGTCCTCGTTCGCGGCGCACCTTCCGCCGCGGAAAGCCCAAGGTCTCCGCATAATGGATGGATAGAACGGCGGATGGAAGGGGACATCTCGTGCCATCGGCTCGGCCGGGGGGCGAGAAGGCTCACGGCCCGTTCTGGTCCGAGCCGGGAACGCTGCTTGAGCATGTGCCCGTGGCCGTCTTCGGCATCGATGACGGCGACCTCGTCTGTTATTGGGGGCCTGGCGCGCGGGACCTCTTCGGGTACGACTCCACGGCCGTCCTGTCGAAGCCCGGCGCCGTTCTCTTCGCCAACGGGCACCAGAGCCCTTCCGATTCGTGCGCCCGGCTGACGGAGCGAGGCCGGACCCAGGGCTATTGGAGGGGCCGGCTGACGGCACGGCATCGTGACGGCACGGTCTTCGACTGCGGCTTCCGGGTCTTCTCCGTGACCGGAGCCGGAGGGCCTTCGGTGGTGATGATCCTGGCGAGCCGTAGCGACGAGCTCGATCGGGTCAAGACCAACCTCGCCTTCCTCGACGCCCTCTTCGAAACCTGCCCCATCGGCCTGGTCATGCTCGACCCGGACCTCCGGTACGTCCACCTCAACCAGGCGCTCGCCGACATGGACGGCCTTCCGATCGAGGCGCACCTCGGGCGGCGCATGGACGAAGTCATGATCATGTCCGACGGCGGCGAGTACCAGCGTATGCTCCGCGACGTCGCCCTCGGTGGCACGCCGGTCGTGGGGACGCTGGTGGGTATGCGCCCGCGGGGGCATCCGGACCGTGACCAAGTGCGGTCGGTGAGTTTCTTCCCCCTGAGTCAGGCGGTTGGCTCGCGCCCCGGAGTGGGTGGGCTGATGGTGGATGTGACGGACCGGGAGCAGGCCATCCTGGAAGCCACCGCCAGCCGTCGACGGCTGGCTCTGCTGGACGGGGCCTCCACGCGTATCGGGACCACCTTGGACGTGAACCTCACGGCCCAGGAGCTGGTCGACGCGTCGATGCCGGATTTCTGCGACGGCGCCGTGGTCGAAGTCGTGGAGTGGATGGACGAGGCAGAGGATTTTGACCCGGCGCGACCGCTGATCACCCGCCGGATCGCCTCCGGGACGATCCTCCCCCCTCCGGCCACCGAACTCGTGAGCGGGGTGGAGACGGTGCGGTATCCGCCCGGCTCCGTCATCCACGACATGCTGCGAACCGGCCGTGCGATCTCCGCCGTGGTGAACGAGGAGTTCATGGCCCGGACCGTCCTCATCGAGTCACGCGCTCGGCTCTTGGCCGAGAGCGGGGTGGCCTGCGTCCTCGTCGCCCCGCTCATTGCCAGGGGCACCGTTCAGGGAATCGCCATGTTCGGCCGGTCCGCGGGCCGGCCGGCCTTCACCAAGGACGATGTCATCCTTGCCGGTGAGCTCGCTTCACGTGCTGCGATCTGTTTGGACAACGCCCGCCTGTACAGCCGCGTCCAGGACATCGCCCTCACACTGCAGCGGGCGTTGCTGCCCAGTGCGCTGGCGACCAGCCCGTATGTGGACGTGGCCCACCGGTACGTGCCCGGCAGCCGGATCACCGAGGTGGGCGGCGACTGGTACGACGTGATCAATCTGCCGGACGGCCGGGTCGTGCTCGTGGTGGGCGACGTGATGGGCCACGGGGTGTCGGCCGCTGCGGCCATGGGCCGCCTCCGCATCACCACCAAGGCCCTGGCCAGGCACGACAGCGAGCCCGACGACCTCCTCACCGAGCTCGACGCGTGCGCCCAGGAGGCGGGCATCGAGCTGGCGACGTGCCTGTACATCGTCTACGACCCGAAGAGCGGACGCGCCCGCATCGCCAGCGCCGGCCACCCCCCGCCCCTGGTACTCCGGCCGAATGGCACAGTGGAGACCATCGACGACGTCCTGGGAGTCCCTCTCGGAGTCGGCGGCTGTCCTTTCCGGACGATCGAGATCGAACTCCCCGGGAACGCGATTCTTGCCCTGTATACCGACGGCCTCATCGAGACACGTGGCAGGGGCCTTGAGGTCGGCCTGCAAGCTTTGCGCGCCGAACTGGGCAGAGCCGCAGGCCCGTTGGAAGAAACCGCGGACCGCATCCTCGCGAGCCTGCTGCCCGCCCCTCCGGCCGACGACACGGTTCTCGTCCTCGCCCGCGTCCGTCGCGCCTCTTGAGGAGGCGTCTCGTGTGCGGGCCTGGAAGCGGGTCCGGCATCCGGTGGCCTTGGGCGGCCGGCCCCCTCGAGAGTGAGACGGCCGACCACCTCGGCTACGAGAAGGGCGACCGGGCCGGGATCGGGCAGGCAACTCCCGCAACGGCACCCGCCGCAAGCGGATCCTGACGGACGTGGGGGCGGTGGAGCTGGACATCTCCCGCGACCGCGCCCGCACCTTCAGCCCGCAGATCGTGCCCAAGCATCAGCGGCGGGCGGAGGGCTTCGACGAAGAACCGCGGGGTCCAGGAGGTGCTGATCGCCTGCTGCGACGGCTTGAAGGGCCTGCCCGACTCCATCGCTGCGATCTGGCCGCCGTCGGACGTCCAGCTCTGCGTGGTCCACATGGTCCGCAGTGTCCCCGGTGGCGGGTGGCGCCAGACCGCGACCGGGGCTGGGCAGCGGCGGCCCCAGTCGGCCTCGAACTCGGCGAACCGGCCCTCTGCCGTGTCGGCGGTCGCGGCGGTGTAGACCTGCCGGAGTTCCTTGGCGATCTGCGGCCAGTGCCACCGGCCGGACCCACAACTGGAAGGAAGCGAGGTCCTGGACGCTGTCAGCAGCGACGGGTCTGGTACGGCACGGGGGCGGGTACCGGTTCGGACGGGGTCGGGCAGCGGGTCAGGGCGAAGAGGAAGGTCAGCACGATTCCGCCTGCCACGACGAGGAGCGTGGTGCTGATCCCGTTGGCGGTGGCGATTCGAAGCTGTTCACCGGAGAGGCCGTCGAGGCCGGCAGTCGCTGCCAGAACGAGGACGGCGAGGCCGACGGCTGCGCCCGCGCCTGAGCCGGTGGAGGCAATGCCGGAGGCGATGCCTTGTTGTCGGTGGGGGATTCCGGTGGCGGCGGCGATGAACATGGTGGTGAAGACCACCCCGTCGCCGATGCTGAGCGCCCCGAGGCCGGGGAGGAGTTCGATGTATGTGCCGTCGGGCGAGATCGCGAGCCCGAGTGCGAGCGCACCCAGCGCGCCGACGGCGAGGGCTGCGGCCAGCGTGCGCCTGAGACCGAAGCTCGTAACGAGCTGGCCTGCGGTTGTCGAACCGGCGACCACCACTGCCGTGGGGATGAGGAAGCCGGCGCCGGTCCGCCCCCGCCAGCTCCAGCCGGGGAGCGCACTCCGGACTGACCCGGGCCCGGGCGCAGCGCCGCCAGGACCTCGCGATGACCGCCCGCACCGGCGTCTCGAGCCGCCCCTCCCGGGTGAACGCGGCGTGGGCCCGCCGCAGTTCCCGCGTCCGCTCGGCGGGATCGGCGCCGCCCGGCACAGCCACCGAAGGATCGTGCATGCCGCCGTCCCGTGCCGCCGCCGTGCCCCGGTGCCCGGGGCGCCCCCATCGTCGTCCCGCCGCGCGGCCCCGGCAAGCGGTACGTCGGCCAGTACGCGGACCGGCGCCGCCGAAACCCGGTCCGGCCGCGGGCGCGTGCCACCTGCCGCAGCGATCCGCCAACTGCCCTGATCCGAAGGGCACATCCGGCCGCAGGAGCTGCCGGGCCCCACGCACCGCTCTCAGGTGTCCGGGCGTCAGAGGTGCGGCCTCAGACGTCGTCCGGATCGAGCGAGACCAGCGCCGACGCGGGATCCGCGGACGACGGGCCCGCCGGGAGCCACTGGCCGGCCGTGCGGCGGTACGGCCACCAGCGCCCCTCCCGGCCCAGGCGCAGCTGGCGGTCGCCGCCCGCCTCCGTCCAGCGGGCCCGGCTCCGGCGCAGCACCGGAGCGGCGTCCGCGTCGGCCCCGGCCCCGGCGCCCGCGTCAGGCTCGCCCCCGGCGTCCGTGTCGGCCTCGGCCCCGCCGGTCTCCGACCCGTCCGTCGCCGGTTCGGCAGGCCAGGCCGACGCGAGCGCGGCGCGGGCCCTGGCGAGGGACGCCCGGTCCGGAGTCCAGTCCTGCTCCAGTACCGCGAGGGCCCCGGCTCCGCCGAAGCCCCAGGCGAGAACGGCCCGGTGCAGGTCGGCCCGGTTCCTGTCGGTAGCCGCCGCCAGACGGGACCGGACCCGAAGGTCGTGAGCCTCCGCCGTGAGACGTACGACGTCTTCGTCCCAGGTCGGCGGGGGCTGCGGGGACTGTTCCGCGTGGGCCGGAGCGAGAGCCTCCGCGAGCAGCCGGTACGCCTGCGTCGCCGCCGCCTGCGCGAGGAACTCCACCGCGTCGACGTCCACGCCCGGCGGCTCCGCCTCCGTGTCCAGCGCCGGGGGCCGGCCCGGGGCCTGCGGCGGTCGAGGCAGGGCGGGCAGTGGAGGCAGGGCGGCGAGGGCCTCGGCCGCGAAGGCCGCGGCCGCCGGAACGCCCTCGTCGGCCGGGTCCGCCGGGGGTTCCGCCTCCGACGTGCTGCGCTGCTCCAGCTCGTCGACGAGATCGGCCTCCGCGCGTCCGCGCAGCAGCAACAGCACGAACGGGTCCTGGTCCAGCAGCCGCGCCACCTGGTAGCAGAGCGCCGCCGTGTGCGCGCAGTGGTCCCACTCGTCGCAGTCGCAGCGCGGGTCGAGGTCGCCGATCCCGGGCAGCAGCTCCACCCCGGCCGCCGCCGCGTCCTGAGTCAGCTCCGGTGGCACCTCCCGGTCCAGCAGTGCCGCGATGTGCCCCGACTCGGCGGCCGCCAGCCCGAGCAGCCGGTCCCACTGGGCGTCCGTGAACTCCTGCACCAGCACGTCGGTCCGGTGAGCCGTCCCGTCCCGATCGCGTACCACCGCGGTCAGCCTGCCCGGGCGCACCGACACCGTCCCCACGGCGCCCGAACGCGCGTACTGGCGGCCCTGCTTGACCTGCTGCCTGTCGAGCGCGCTGTCCTCCAGGGCACGGAGCCAGGCGTGGCCCCACCAGGTCTGGGCGAAGCCGCGTCCGGCGGGCGGTGGCAGTGCGGGGAAGGTCTTCTCATGGGAGTCGTCCGGACCGTACCGGTCGTGCGCGGTCATCGAAGTCGCTCCTCGGTGGCGGTGGCGGTGGCGGTGGCGGTGGCCGTGGCGGTCGTTGTAGCCGGTGCCGGTGCCGGTGCCGGTGCCGGTGCCGGTGTCGCCGTGGTGGCCGTGACCGGGCGCAGCGCCACCAGTTCGGCCAGTTCGGCGTCGGTCAGTTCCGTCAGCGCGCCCTCGCCGCCCGCGAGTACGGCGTCCGCGAGCGCCCGTTTCCGTTCCAGCATGTCCGCGATCCTGTCTTCGATCGTGCCTTCGGCGATGATGCGGTGGACCTGGACGGGCTGGGTCTGGCCGATGCGGTAGGCGCGGTCGGTGGCCTGTTCCTCGACGGCCGGGTTCCACCAGCGGTCGTAGTGGATGACGTGGCCGGCCCGGGTCAGGTTCAGCCCGGTCCCCGCCGCCTTCAACGACAGCAGGAAGACGGGGGTCTCGCCGGCCTGGAAGCGGTCCACGAGCTCCTCGCGGCGTGCCACCGGCGTACCGCCGTGCAGCAGTTGGGAGCCGATGCCGCGTGCCGCGAGGTGCTTCTCGAGGATCCGGGCCATCGCCACGTACTGCGTGAAGACCAGCACCGAGCCGCCCTCGGCGGTGATCGTGTCGAGCAGTTCGTCGAGGAGTTCCAATTTGCCCGAGACCGGGCCGGTGTGCTCCCTGGCGCCACGCTCCTTCACGTACTGGGCGGGGTGGTTGCAGATCTGCTTGAGCGAGGTCAGCAGCTTCATCACGAGGCCGCGCCGCTCCATCCCGTCCGCCCCAGAGATCGCGGCGAGCGTCTCGCGCACGACCGCCTCGTACAGAGCGGCCTGCTCAGGGGTGAGGGAGACGGTGTGGTCGGTCTCGGTCTTCGGCGGGAGCTCGGGCGCGATCCCGGGATCGGACTTCTTGCGGCGGAGCAGGAACGGCCGTACGAGCGCCCCGAGCCGCGCCGCGGCCTGCGGATCGCGGCCGCTCTCGACGGGCTCGGCGTAGCGCGTGCGGAAGGTGCCGAGGCGGCCGAGGAGGCCGGGCGTGGTCCAGTCGAGGAGCGCCCACAGCTCGGACAGGTTGTTCTCGACGGGTGTGCCGGTGAGGGCCACACGAGCGGTCGACGGAATGGTGCGCAGCGCCCTGGCGGTCGAGGAGTGCGGGTTCTTGACGTGCTGGGCCTCGTCGGCGACGACCATGTCCCAGGGGACGGCGGCGAGTCGGGGCGCGTCCAGGCGCATCGTGCCGTACGTGGTGAGGACGAATCCTCCGTCCTCGGCGGCGAGGTGGTCCAGGCTGCGGCCGGTCCCGTGGAAGCGGCGTACGGGTGTGCCGGGCGCGAACTTCTCGATCTCGCGCTGCCAGTTGCCCAGGAGCGAGGCCGGGCAGACGACGAGCGTGGGGGCGCTCTCGAGCCGCTGCTCCCGCCGCTGTTCCTGCCGGTGGAGGTGCAGGGCGATCAGGGTGACGGTCTTGCCCAGGCCCATGTCGTCGGCGAGGCAGGCGCCGAGACCGAGCCCGGTCATCCGGGCGAGCCAGCGCAGGCCGCGGAGCTGGTAGTCGCGCAGGGTGGCCCGGAGGGCGGCCGGTGCCTGGAGGCCCGCGGAACCCGCCGGATCGTCCGGAGTCCCCGGAGTCCCCGGATGCTCCGGATCGGCGGCGAGGAGCGCGCGGAGACTCTCCAGTGGTCCGGTGGCCTCTACGTCGTACCGCGCGCCGTCGAGCTCCGCCGAGCCGGTCAGTACGGCGGCCAGCGCGTCGGAGGCCGTCACGTGGAGGTCGCGGCGGGCGTGGGCGCGGGCCCGGCGCGCCTCGGCCGGGTCGATGAGGACCCACTGGTCGCGCAGCCGGACCAGGGGCCGCTTCGCCTCGGCCAGCCGGTCCAGTTCGCCGGGGGTCAGGTCGCCCTGGCCGCCGAGGGCGTAGCGCCAGGCGAGGGGGTGCGAGGAGGCGGGGGAGAGCAGACCGGGCAGGGCGGAGCCGACGGCTCCGCCCGTCGCTTCGGCGGGACGGCCCACGACGGCGCGGACGGTGAGCGTACGGGCGAGCCCGCGCGGCCAGTGCACCTGGACCCCGTCGGCGGCCAGGGCCCGGGAGGCCTCGCCGAGCAGCTCCGCCACCTCTTCGTCGGCGAGGTCCACGGAATCGGGGACGGCCGAGCCGAGCAGCGGCGTGAGCGGCGGCCAGAGGCGGGCGGCCCGGCGCAGGGCCCGGAGGGCGTCCAGACGGGCCCTGGGCGGGAAGGCGGCCGCGGCCGGGCCGGACCCGGCCCAGACGTCGGCGGCGTCCGCGACGAGGGCGGTGTCGGCCGGACCGTGCATCTGCAGGACGGCCCGGAATCCGGAGGCCTCGGTCCCGGGCCGGTCCAGCTCGATCCGGAGCGAGACCCGCACACCGGCGTCGTGCCCGGCGGCGACCTCGGCGGCCCAGTCCCGCAACTCGGGGTGGGGCAGGGGTGCGAGGGCGGCGTAGGCGGACCCTCCGGCGGCCGTGGACGCGGCGGGGGACCGGGGCAGGGAGTCGGCGACGGCGTCGAGGAAGGCGCGCAGCAGCGGCTCCGGCGCGGGAAGCCGCAGCATGCCGTCGCCGAGCGGGACGCAGTGCGCGGTGGGCGGCATGGCGGCCGCCAGCTCCCGGACCTCTTCCAGATCGGCGGCGTCCAGGGGCCCGAGTCGCCAGGCGTCGTACCCGGCGGGGCTCAGTCCGGGGAGCAGCAGGCCGCGCGCGACGAGGCGGAGGGCCAGCAGGGCGGCCGCCCCCCAGAAGGGCGCGGCGCCGGCCGAGGCGGCGGCCCGGACCCGGGTGAGGAGCGGGAGGGCTTGGGCGACGGGCAGGACGAGCGCGGTCGCCGTGGCGAGCCGCAGGCCGGGGGTGACATAGGCGAGTTCCTCGACGGTGGCGCCGGCGAGGAGCTCACCGGTGCCGCTCAGGGCGCCCGGGCGGCGAGGACCGGACCCCGGCGCGAGCGGCTCCGGCACGGGTGGCTCGAGCGTGAGGGGCTCCAGCGGGGGCGATCCCGGTGGGGGCGACCCCAAGGGGGGAGATCCCGGTGCCGGCAAGCCGGCGCCGGGCTGCCAGAAGGCGATCCGGCCGTCGCGGGCCGGTTCGCCGGGCAGGAAGGTGGTGGTGCAGTGGATGAGGCCGGAGATCTCGGAGAGCACGGATTCCTCAAACTTGACTACTGGTGCGGTGAGTGGCCGAGGGTAACCCATGCGGACCGCCCGTCGGCCGCGGTGGGGCCGTGACCCGGGTCACTTCGAAGGTGGCCCGTGGGGTGGGCGACCGGACACGCGGTCCGGGAACGCGGAAGCCGGGGCGTGCGTTGAGGGGGTAGTGGCCGACGGAGAAAGAGGTGTCCGCAGATGTCCACAAGCGGAAAGGTCGCGGTTGCCGGGGTCGTGGCAGCCATCGTGCTCTTCTGGGCGGTCGGTTTCTGGGCGGGACTCCTGGTCCTGATCGGTGTGCCGACGGCCGCCTACCTGCTGCTGGACTCCTCGCAGCGTCGTAGGCTGCGGGGCGTGTCGAGGAAGCGGATCGGCCGCTGACGGCGGCAGAGGGAGCGTTCATGAGCCTGCCGGGGACGGCGCGGGTCGCGGCGGTCAGCAGCAACGGTGTCTACTCGTTCACCAAGCCGACGCGGGAGAGCATCACGCTCCTCGAAGGGCTCGGAGTCGACGGCGACGTCCACGCGGGCGTCACGGTCAAGCACCGTTCCCGCATGGCCCAGGACCCGACACAGCCGAACCTGCGGCAGGTGCACTTGATCCACCGGGAGCTGTTCGACGAGGTGGGTGCCGCCGGGTACGCGGTGGAGCCGGGTCAGCTCGGGGAGAACGTCACGACGCAGGGCGTGGACCTCCTGGGTCTGCCGACCGGGACCCTGCTGCGGCTCGGCCCGGACGCGGTGGTCGAGGTGACCGGCCTGCGCAATCCGTGCCGGCAGATCGACGCCTTCCAGCACGGACTGCTCAAGCAGGTGGTGCGACGGGACGAGGCGGGCCATCTGCTCCGCAAGGCCGGAATCATGGGCGTGGTCCGCCGGGGCGGCACCATCCGCCCGGGCGACACCATCGAGATCACGCTCCCGCCGCTCCCGTACATCCCGCTCGAACGCGTCTGACGGGGCGCGCGCGCCGCGGGTGGCCGAGCGAGGACGCCGGCGTCCTTGACGCCGTCGCGCACGCCAAGGCCCACCGGACCCTGGCCCGTGACTACATCCCGGACCGTGACGACCAGGGCCGGCCCGTCAGTATCCCTTCGCCACGCAGAACTGGCAGAAGGTGATCCGGGGCCGCCGCAGGCCGGGTGCTTCCTGCGCCGGCACGTCGAGGCGATGGTGTTCTGCTACCCCGCCGACGGGCCGCGGACCGGCGACGCCGCGGTGCGCGGCTCGCAGGAGTACGCCGACTGGTCCGAGCAGCTGCTGCCGCGGGACGCGGTGGAGGAGAACCTCGACGTCGACTTCGCGTTCCAGGAATGCGTGCCGCAGGCCCCCGGCTGAGCCGGGCTCAGACATCCCGTCGCCGCACGACCGTCACAGCGACGGCGGCGGAGACGAGGGCCCAGGCCGCGAGTGCGATCCAGGAGCCGGTGATCGTGGCCGGATGTTCGCCCAGGCTGGTGTTGCCGTCGGGGTTCAGCGACAGCCGGGCCTGCGCGGCCAGCGGCAGGTGGTTGCCGATCTCCTTCAAGAGCCGGTACCTCTCGCCACCGAAGAGCATGGGCAGGATGAAGAGCATCCCCACGACGGCGACGATCGAGGCCGTGGCGTGTCTCAGGACGGCGCCGAGCGCCATGCCGATGAGCGCGCAGACCGGGATGACCAGCGCGTAGGCCGTGACGGCCCGCAGACAGCCGGCGTCGTGGAGGGAGAGTCCGACGTGGCGGGAGGCGAGCATCGCGTTGGTGGTGAAGAACGACGTCACGGAGACGATCACACCAAGGACGAGCGTGATCGCCGTGACGACGGCCACCTTGGCCGTGATGACCGCGCGCCGGTCGGGGGTGGCGGCGAGCGTGGTGCGGATCATTCCGGTGGCGTACTCGCCGAAGACCGTGATGGCGCCGAAACTGGCCGCGGCCAGTGCCATGACGTCGGCGGCGATGCTGCCCAGGCCGTGGAACAGCGGATCGTACGCGTAGGGCGGGAGGCCGGGTAGCGGGGGATGCGGCTGGTCGATGTACGTCAGGTCGGAGTGGACGGCGTTCACGTTGATCGCGATGGCGACGACGGCGCTGAGGGCGAGCACCCAATAGGTCGACCGTAGGGACCGCATCTTGATCCACTCAGCGGAAAGCAGGTCGACGAACCTGGCCACCGGTTCGGCGGCGTTCTCGGACGGCCGGGTGCCGGAGGACATCATGGTGCTCATCGGGCTTCTCCTGCGAGGTATTCGACGCTGTCGGCGGTGAGGGACATGAACGCCGACTCCAGGGACGAGGTGTGGGTGGCGAGCTCGTGCAGCACGATGCGGTGCCGGTGGGCGAGGTCGCCGATCCGGGCTGCCGTCAGGCCGGTGACCCGGCCCGCCTGGTCGCTCTCGCGGCGCACCGAGGCGCCCTCGGCGATCAGTACGGCCTCCAGGGCCGCCAGGTCGGGCGTGTGCACGGTCACGCCCAGGGAGGCGTTGCGGGCTGAGAAGTCCTCCAGGCTCTCGTCGGCGATCAGCCGGCCCTGGCCGATGACGATGAGCCGGTCGGCGGTGTGCTCCATCTCGGCCATCATGTGACTTGAGACGAACACGGTGCGGCCCTCGGACGCCAGACGGCGGAACAGACCGCGCACCCACAGCACGCCCTCGGGGTCCAGACCGTTCAGGGGCTCGTCGAACAGCAGCACCGGCGGATCGCCGAGCAGGGCGCCCGCGATGCCGAGACGCTGCTTCATTCCGAGGGAGAACCCTCCGATCCGGCGCCGCGCCGCCTTGGCCAGCCCGACCTCCTGGAGGACCTCGTCCACGCGGGCCAGCGGGATGCGGTTGCTGCGGGCCAGGGCGGACAGGTGCGCCTGTGCGCTGCGTCCGCCGTGGACATCCTGGGCGTCCAACAGCGCACCGACGTGACGCAGTCCGCGCGGGCGGTGCGAGAAGGGAACCCCGTCCACGGTGACGGACCCACTGGTGGGGGCGTTCAGGCCCAGGATCATCCGCAGTGTGGTGGACTTGCCTGCGCCGTTCGGTCCGAGGAAGCCGGTGACCTTGCCCGGTTCCACAGTGAAGGTCAGGTCGTCGACGGCGAGAGTCTCGCCGTACCGCTTGGTCAGCCGGGTGGATTCGATCATGGGTCCACGCTGCCGGGGAGGACAAGGATCCGGCATCGGCCGGTGGTTCACACGTGTGAGCCCTGCTGGTGGCCCGGGGGATTACGCCCGTGGGCCAATGCCCCGGCGGGAGCGCGTCGATAGGATCGACTGATGATCGCCACTTCCCCTCCACCCCTGCTCAAACGCGTGCCGCCGGGTGTGTGGGTGGCGGCCTTCTGGTCCGCCCTCATCCTGGTACGCACGCTCCAGCGGCCCGACGAACTGCCGCGTCTGCTCCGGTACAACGGCAACATCGAGGACGCACCGCTCCTGGTCACCGCCGTCGTCACGACCCTGGGCGCAGCGCTCCTGTTCCGCGCGCCACTGGCGGCCGTGGCCATCGCGCTCGCGGGCACCGTGTTCTCGCTGGGGATGCCGGTGCGGGCGACGCCGGTCGTGCTCTTCCTGCTGGCCGATGCGGCCGTGGGCTACACCGCGGCGACCCGCTCACGGCGGGTCTCGGTCCTCGCCGCAGCGCTCCCGGTCGGCGTGCTGGCCGTGTACACGGTCTGGCGTCTGGGACGCGGGTACTTCTTCAACTTCTCGGTGCCGGCCGCCCTCGCGTCGACCGTCGTCATCGCCTGGCTGATCGGCAACACGATCCATCAGGACCGGGCACACGCGGACACGGTGCGCGCCCAGGCCACGCAGCAGGCGGTCACGGCCGAGCGGCTGCGGATCGCCCGGGAGCTGCACGACATGGTCGCCCACAACATCGGCATCATCGCCATCCAGGCCGGCGTGGGCAGCCTGGTCATGGACACCCAGCCCGCCGAGACGCGCAACGCGCTGGATGCCATCGAGGCCACCAGCAGAGAGACCCTCGCCGGTCTGCGGCGGATGCTCGGCGCACTGCGCCGCGGTGACCCGGAGTCCGCGCCGCTGGATCCGCTCCCTGGTCTGGCCGCCATAGGTCAGCTGGTCGGGAAGACCGCGGCCGCCGGGGTACGGGTCGACGTCCGGTGGCGGGGGGAACGTCGCGACCTGCCCTCCGACGTCGACCTGGCGGCCTTCCGCATCGTCCAGGAGGCGGTCACCAACGTCGTGCGGCATTCCGGCACCCGGGACTGCAGCGTCACGGTCGACTACCGCCCTGACGAACTGGCCGTCGACATCGTCGACCTCGGCTCGGGCGGCACCGTCGCAGAATCTGGATACGGCATCGCCGGAATGCGCGAACGGGTCAGTCTGCTGCACGGCGAGTTCAGCGCCGGCCCGCGTCCGGAAGGCGGCTTCCGCGTGGCAGCTCGGCTTCCGGTGCCCGTGGGGGCAGGCCGATGATCCGTGTCGTTCTGGTCGACGACCAGCCCCTGATCCGTTCCGGCCTGCGCGTCCTCATCGCCGACACCCCCGACCTGGAGGTGGTAGGGGAGGCGGGGAACGGTGCCGAGGCGGTGGAACTGGTCCAACGGCTGCGGCCGGACGTCGCCATCATGGACATCCGCATGCCCGGCATGGACGGCATCGAGGCCACCCGCCGGGTCAACGCCGATCCGGAGTCGACGACCCGCGTCCTCGTCCTCACCACTTTCGACGACGACGAATACGTCTATGGAGCGCTCCGCGCCGGAGCGAGCGGCTTCCTCGTCAAGGACATGCCGCTGAAGACCATCCTCGACGGGATCAGGGTCGTCGCCGCCGGAGATGCCCTCATAGCTCCGAGCGTCACCCGCCGTCTCATCGAGGAGTTCGCGGCACGGCCCGAACCCGCCGCCCCTACCCGCCGGGCGGTGGTCGACGGCATCACCGACCGGGAACGCGAGGTCCTGACCCTCGTCGGCCGCGGCCTGTCCAACGCCGAGATCGCCGAAGAGCTCACCATCAGCGTGGCCACCGCCAAAGCCCACCTCGCACGGCTCTTCACCAAGCTCGACGCACGCGACCGGGTCCACCTCGTCATCCTCGCCTACGAGACCGGCCTGGTCGCGCCCCCAGGGTGAGGTTCACCGGCGGAGCACGCCCCTTGAAGCTCCTCGGGGTGAGCCCCGGCGCGCTCCACAACCACGTCCCGGACCTGCGGGAGCTGAGGGCCGGCCGCATTCCGGCCCAGCTCGAAGCGGGCAGCCGGTCATCCCGGCGAGCACGACGTCGTGAGGGCCGTCGCGCCGTCGCGCCCCTCGGTCTCAGGCCGGCCGCACCGCGACGCGGTCCAGTCCCTCCAGCAGGTCCGAGAGTTCGGGGAGGTCGCCGTCCCCCTCGTGGGGCACCGCCAGCACCTCGCCCGGTTCCTCGTTCAGCAGGACGAAGGCCGCCCCGCCCGTCCGGGCCACCAGCGACCACCCGGGCCCGTCGACCCGCAGCGTCCGCGCGTCGTCGCCCGCGAAGGAGGACCGTACCCGACCGGGCGGCGGCGGGCTCTGCGTGTACCCCAGGGCCTCCTTCAGCGCCCGTGCCAGCCCCGGGTGCGCGGCCGCCGCGACCCCGCCGTCCGCCGCCACGCGCTCGCTCCAGGCGGTCCACTCCCGGGCGATCTGGTCGGCTCCCATCCGCCGCTGCACCGACCCCCAGGCCTCGGCGGACGGCGGCGCCAGCGGCACCCGTCCGGTGCCGTCCGCGCCCTGTTCCGGATCGTGCGGCTCCGGTATCCCCGCCGCCGCCACCGAGAGCTCCAGCGGCCAGCCCGCGAGGGAGACCACGATGGACCGTTCGTCGGGGGACAGGTCGTACTCCATCCCGCAGTCCCACGAGGCGATGGCCATGGCCACGAGCGAGACGTCGTCGACCACGACCGTCCAGCGCGCACCCTCCTCGTCCTGCCCGAGCACCAGCCCGTATCCGGGTGCCGCGGAGGGCACGCCCAGGAGGGAGCACGCTTCTGGGAAGTCGTCCCCCAGGATGCTCGGGAACTGCGCGGGGGTCAGCAGCACGGCGGTCAGCACGTACAGCGACCCGCCGTCCTCCTCGTCGGACACGTGGCCTCCCGGTAGCTCTCTTGTGGGCGCACCCTAACCAGCCGGTAACCGCCACGTCGAGAGCCCACGGGAGGCGATTTCCAAGCCCGCTACCTGTACGCAGAGTTGGCCGCCCGCCACAGAGGGGGACCCCGGAGCGGCACGACGGCCGGCTTGGTGCCCTCAGCTGACGCCACGGCCGCACCTACGGCCGGCGCCCGCCGACCCGCCCCGCCATGAGCTCCGCGCCGGTGCGAACCGCTACGCGACCTGGGGCGCCGCCTGGGCGCCACGGGCATCCCGGACATCCCGGACTCCTGCGAGGAGTTCGAGGCCACCCTGAACGCCCAGGGGGAGAGCCGTTCCGGCTGGGACGCCACCTCGCGCCCGGCAGAACCCGAGGCGAGGGCCGGCCCGGGGCTACGGCGCCGGTGAGCTCGGCGCGTTCCCCGTGCCCGGCTCCGGCGGCCGCCCCGTGCCGCGTCCCCGGCGCCCGGCCGGAGCGCAGGCTCGGCCTCCGGCCCGATCCGGCTCGCTCCGCGGACCCCGGGCGAGGAGGCGACGTACGGAACCGGTTTTCAGCCGGTGCGGACCGCGAGCGCGAGGAAGCGGGTCTCCTCGTCGGCGTACGAGGTCATCCGCCAGCCCGAACCGGCCAGCAGCGGGCCGAGGTTGTGCTCGGCCCGCAGATCGTCCGGCGTCAGCTCGCGGCCGTGGCGCGCCGCGAGCGCCGCTCGCCCGATCGGGTGGAACAGCGCGAGCCGGCCGCCGGGGCGGACCGCGCGGGCGAGTTCGCGCAGATTCGTCGTGGGATCCGGCAGGTGGGCGATGAGTCCGGCGGCGAACACGGCGTCCAGCACCCCGTCGCGCAGCGGCAGCCGCGCCACGTCCGCGAGCAGCAGCGCACCCTCGGCGTCGCGGCCGGCGTCCCGCGCGGCGGCCAGCATCTGCGGGGTCACGTCGGCGCCGATCACCGTTCCCGCAGGGCCGACGGCCGCGCGCAGCACGGTCAGCGCCCGCCCGGTGCCGCAGCCGGCGTCGAGGACCCGGTCCCCGGGCCGCAGCGCGAACTCGGCCACGGCGGTCCGGAAGGCCGGTCCGTCCCCGGGGAACTTGCGGTCCCAGTCGGCCGCGCGGACCCCGAAGAACTCCTGGACCTCGCGCGGGTCCTGCGGGCGGTCGGGTGTGCGACCCGGTGCACGGCCCGGCGTGCGGTCTTCGCTCATGTGCCCATGATCCCCCACTCCGGCGAAGGCATGTGCCTGCGGAACGTGTACAAGGTGGCACGCGGTGTGATCGAAGATGCGCGCACGTCTGTCATATTCCAGCAGTTCCAGTGCCTTTCGAAATGCGCCCCGTGTTCGTGCCCTCACCCGGACTAGCGTCCCGTGGCCATGGGACACCTGGACCACGCCGCCTATGGCTGGCTTACCCCCGCGCTGTCGTACGCGATGGCTTCGATCGGCGCCGCCCTCGGGCTGCGGTGCACCGTCCGCGCGCTCGCCGCGACCACCGGAGCCTCCCGCCGCAACTGGCTCCTCACGGCCGCCTCCGCCATCGGTACCGGCATCTGGACGATGCACTTCGTCGCGGTGCTCGGCTTCCACGTCACCGGAACCGAGATCCGCTACGACGTGCCGCTGACCCTCCTCGGACTCCTCGTCGCCGTCGTCGTGGTCGGCGCCGGCGTGTTCGCCGTCGGCTACGGCAAGGACCGCGGCCGGTCCCTCGTCCTCGGCGGCCTCACCACCGGCCTCGGCGTCGCGAGCATGCACTACCTCGGCATGGCGGCCCTGCGCCTGCACGGCTCGGTCTCCTACGCGCCGCTGATGGTCGGGCTCTCGATCGCCATCGCGGTGGTCGCCGCCACGGCCGCCCTGTGGGCGGCCCTCAACATCAAGTCCCCGGTAGCCGTCGCGGTCGCCTCGCTCATCATGGGAGCCGCCGTCACGAGCATGCACTACACCGGAATGCTCGCCGTCGCCGTCGACGTCAACCCCTCGGACGAGGCCTTGCCGGGGGCGACCGCCCTGCAGTTCATCTTCCCCCTCGCCGTCGGTCTCGGTTCCTACCTCTTCATCACCGCCGCCTTCGTCGCGCTCTCGCCGACCGCCGATGAGCGGGCGGCGTCCGCCGCGGCGTCCGCCGGCCGGCGCCTGGGCGGACGGGACGCGCCCGCTCCCGTCCGCTGATCCGGCAGCCGCTCCGCCGCCCTCCGCTCCGCCGCCCTCCGCCCCTCGGGCCCTCCGCCCACGGTCCTCGCGTGGCCCGGCGCCCTCACCCCCGTACCTGCGCCCGCCACAGCCCGCAGACCTTGCCGTCACAGCCGCCACTGTCACCGCCGCCGTCACGTATGCCACGTACGCCACGTACGCACCGCCCGGAACGAGGAGCCCATGCGCAGACCCCGCAGATCACCGGAAGCAGCGGCGCCGCGGTCGCCCGCGCCTGCGGGCGGCCCCGGCAAGGGAACGGGCCGCAGGGCCCACGCCGGGCCGCCGGCCGAGGAGTCGGCGGAACACGAGGGCGCGGGCGCCGCCCCGGGCGGGCCCGGAAGGGGTGACGGGGGCGGCGGCAGGAGCGGGGGCGGCGGCGGCGGCCGGGGGCGGCGTCCGCGGCTGCGACCCGCCACGGTCCGCGCCAAGATCGTTTCTCTGCTCATGGTGCCGGTGGTCTCCCTGCTCGCCCTCTGGGGCTTCGCCACCGTCGACGCGGCCCAGGACATCGCCCGCCTCAGCCGGGCCCAGCGGGTCGACCGCGAGCTCAGGACCCCGGTCGCGGCGGCCGTCGCCGAGCTGCAGGCCGAACGGCGCACGGCCGTGCGCCTGCTGGCCGATCCCGCCGCCGCGGGTCAGGCCACGGCCGCCCAGGCATCCGGCCGGGCCGACGCGCTGGACCAGCAGGCACGCCGCACCGACAGCGCCGTCCGGGCCCTGCGTCTCGGAGACCGCAACACCGTGGCCGACTCCGGCGACTACCGCACGGACATCGTCGTCCGGCTCCGCACCTTCGTCGCCGCCGCCGAGGCGCTCGGCGGGGCGCGCGAGGACGTCACCGAGCACCGCGCGACTGCGGACGCCGCCTACGAGACGTACACCCGCGTGATCGACTCCGCTCTGGAGGTGGGCGGCGCCCTCTCCGGAGGCGGCCGGGACGCGGAACTCGGCCCCGACGCCCGGGTCCTGCTGGAGTTCGCGCGGGCGGCGGAACAGCTTTCGCGGGAAGACGCGCTGCTGGCCGCGCCGGGTCCGCGCAGCGCCGAAACGCTTCGCCGCCTGGCCGGGGCCGTCGAGACCCGCCGGGTCCTGACCACGGCCGCCGCCCGGGACCTCCCCGAGGCGCAGCAGAACGCCTGGCAGTCGGTGGCCAAGAGCGCCGCCTATGCCGAACTCACCGGGGCCGAGGACCAGGCGCTGGCCGCCCCGGCGGGCTCGGCGGGCTCGGCGGGCGGCGCGGGCGCCGGCGCCGCCAAGGACCCCCGCCCCGCCGGGGCGCCCGTCGGCTGGGACGCCGCGTACACCTCCGTCTCCGGCTCCATGCGGGAGATCGGCGACGCCGCCCACTCGGCCTCCGCCGGCCGCTCCGACCCGTTCGGCGAGGGAGCGCTCAGCCCCGCCGGCATCGCCGTGGTGCTGGGCCTGGCCGCCGTGGCCGCCTCGCTCGTCATCTCGGTCCGCATCGGGCGGGCCCTGGTGGTCGAACTGGTCTCGCTGCGCAACACCGCCTTGGAGATCGCGCACCGCAAACTCCCGCACGCCATGGAACGGTTGCGGGCCGGCCAGGACATCGACGTGTCCGCTGAGACCCCGCACGGCCCCGCCGCCGAGGACGAGATCGCCCAGGTCGGAGAGGCACTGGACACCGTGCACCGGGCCGCGCTGAGCGCCGCCGTCGAACGCGCCGAACTCGCCAGCGGCGTGAGCGGGGTCTTCGTCAACCTCGCCCGGCGCAGCCAGGTCCTGGTGCACAAGCAGCTCACCCTGCTCGACTCGATGGAGCGGCGCGCCGACGACCCGAGCGAGCTCGGCGACCTCTTCCGCCTCGACCACCTCACCACCCGGATGCGGCGGCACGCGGAGAGCCTGATCATCCTGTCGGGTGCGGCTCCGGGACGTGCCTGGCGGACAGCGATCCCGCTGACGAACGTCGTACGCGCCGCCGTCTCCGAGATCGAGGACTACCCGCGCGTGGAGGTGCGCCAGCTCGCCGAGGCGGCCGTCATCGGCGGCGCCGTCGCCGACCTCACCCACCTGCTCGCGGAACTCATCGAGAACGCCACCCAGTTCTCCCCGCCCCACACCAAGGTCCGCGTCAGCGGGGAACCCGTCGGCGCCGGGTACGTCCTGGAGGTCGAGGACCGGGGGCTCGGCATGGGCCGCGAGTCCCTCCACGAGGCCAACCGCCGCATCGAGCAGTCCGAGGCGCTCGACCTCTTCGACAGCGACCGGCTCGGGCTCTTCGTGGTCAGCCGCCTCTCGGCCCGCCACGGTGTGAAGGTACACCTCCGCATGTCACCGTACGGTGGCACCACGGCGGTCGTGCTCCTCCCGAACTCCCTGCTCCAGGGCGCCATCACGGCCGCCACCCCGCAACCGGCGGACCGCGGGGAGCGGCGTTCCAGGGCCCCGGTGCCAGAACCGGCGCACGAGTCGGCTGCCGATCCGTCCTCCGAGCGCTCGCCGGCCATGAGCGTCGTACGGGACGACGTGCGCGGGATCCCGGCCCCGGGCCGGAGCGGCCCGAACCGAATCTTCGACCGCACCTCCGACCGCATCTCCGGCCCCAGCTCCGTCCGGACCCCGGACCGGAGCCTCGACGGGAGGCCGGACAGCACTCCCCACGGCACCGCGGACAGCGCCTCCCACCGCGCCCCGGACCGAGGCCCCGGCCGGGTCCCGGACGGGGCCTGCGAGCGGGACCCGGGCCGTGATTCCGACGGGAGCCCCGTACGGGGGGAGCCCCGTCCTTCCCCGGTGGCCTCGCTGCGGCCGCGCGGCTCCGAGGGCGCGTCTCCCCGTACGCCGTCCGCCCCGGCAGTGGCCGCGGCTCGAGGCACGGCCGGTCACGGGGCGACGGGTCAGGGCGCGGCCGGTCCGGGGGCCGGCTCCGGGGGCAGCCCGGCGGCCTCGGTGACCGAACTCCCGCGCCGGGTCCGGCAGGCCAGCCTCGTCCCGCAGCTGCGCGAGGCCCCCGAGCCCAGGGAGCCGGCCGGCGGACACGGCCCCCAGGACCCGCCGGGGCGCAGCCCCGAGCAGGCGCGCGAGCGGATGGCGGCGTACCGGGACGGCTGGATGCGCGGCAGCCGGGAGGGCGCGCGGCCGGGTACCCGGCCGGGAATCCACGAGAACTCCCTTCACGCAGGCAGCGAAGGCGCCGGCGAAGGCGAAGGCGAAGGAGCACGGTGATGATCGAACATCAGAGAATCGACCTCGACGGGATCCGCGGGTCCGGCGAACTTGACTGGCTGCTGGACGACCTCGTGGTCCGGGTCCGCGAGGTCCGGCACGTGGTGGTCCTGTCCAACGACGGCCTGGCCGTGGGCGCCTCGAGCGCGCTCAGCCGGGAGGACGCCGAACACCTGGCGGCCGTGGCCTCGGGATTCCACAGCCTGGCCAAGGGCGCGGGCCGGCACTTCCGCGCGGGAGGCGTGCGCCAGACGATGGTGGAGATGGACGAGGGCTTCCTCTTCGTCGCGGCCGCCGGAGACGGCTCCTGCCTGGCCGTCCTCAGCGGGGCGGGCGCCGACATGGGGCTGATCGCGTACGAGATGGCCCGGCTGGTCAAGCGGGTCGGAGAGCACCTGTACACACCGCCCCGGTTCTCGGCGCGCCCGCCGGCCGCGGGTTGAAGGCGGCGGCACCGAGCATGAACGACCAGTGGTACGACGCCGACGCGGGCCCGCTCGTCCGTCCGTACGCCATGACCGGCGGGCGTACGAAGCCCGGACCCCACGGCGTCCGGTTCGACCTGATCGCGCTGGTGGTCGTCGAGCCGGCGGGGACGGACGAGGCGGCCGAATCGCTGCTGGGTCCCGAACACCGGGCACTGCTCGGCCTGTGCCGGGACGAGACCCAGTCGGTGGCGGAGCTCGCGGCGGAAGCGGACCTGCCCGTGGGCGTGGTACGGGTGCTGCTCGGGGACCTGTTGGAGGCCGGGCACGTCAAGGTCAGCCGGCCGGTGCCGCCCGCACAGCTGCCGGACGAGCGGATTCTGCGTGAAGTCATCGAGGGATTGCGAGCGCTGTGATGGGACTGCAGGACAACGGGACCGCGGGTTCCGGAAGGCCCGGCGGGCCGGCTCCGGCCCCGGGTGGCGACGCCGGCGCGAGCGGAGAAGAGAACGGTGAACTGGCTCCGCTCGCACTGAAGATACTCGTGGCGGGCGGCTTCGGCGTGGGCAAGACCACCCTGGTCGGCTCGGTCAGCGAGATCCGGCCGCTGCGGACGGAGGAGCAGCTCAGCGAGGCGGGCGAGCTGGTCGACGACACGGGCGGGGTCGACCAGAAGACGACGACGACCGTGGCCATGGACTTCGGGCGGATCACCATCCGGTCGGGGCTGTCCCTGTACCTGTTCGGGACGCCGGGGCAGGACCGGTTCTGGTTCCTGTGGGACGAGTTGTCGCAAGGGGCGCTGGGCGCGGTGGTGCTGGCCGACACGCGCAGGCTGGAGGACTGCTTTCCGGCGGTGGACTACTTCGAGCACCGGCGGATTCCGTTCGTGGTCGCCGTCAACTGCTTCGCGAACGCCCGCCGTCATGCCTCGAACGAGGTGGCGCGGGCACTGGACCTCGACCAGGGGACGCCGGTGGTGCTGTGTGACGCGCGGGACAGGGATTCGGGCAAGGAAGTACTGATCCGGCTGGTGGAGTACGCGGGGCGGGTGCACACCGCCCGGCTGCTGGACTCGGTGGAACCGCAGGCCGATTCGGTGTGAACCGGCCTGCGGTCGACCGTCGTCGGCCGGGGTCACGCCCCGGTCCTCGGACGGGGAGCGGTCAGTCGGCCACTCCGGCCGCGGAGATGACCTTGTCGATGGAGACGCGGACGAGGAGCTCTCCGGGAACGGCGTTGCGCCGGCCGAAGGCCTCGCCGTGTTCGGCTCCCATGTAGCGGGCACCGATCCTGGACGCCCAGGGGAGCATGTCGTCCAGGTCCTCGCTGATGTCGGCGCGGCCCTGGAGGATCACGTAGGAGAACGGGGGCCGGTCGTCGTCGACGCAGAGCGCGACCCGGCCGTCGCGGGCCAGATTGCGCCCCTTGACGGTGTCCTTGCCGGTGTTGAACACGAAGGAGTCGCCGTCGAGAACGAACCAGATGGGAGCGATGTGGGGGCTTCCGTCCTCACGGACGGTGGACAGCTTTCCGGTGCGGGTGGAGTGGGAGACGAATGCCCGCCATTCCTCTTGAGTCATCTTCTTCACCATGGGTCCATCCTCCTTGCCGGAAAGCCCCTGGTGGGGAAGGCTGGCGGCACGAGTACGCGGGGCGGGGCGCGGCTGTGACGGCCGCGTCGACGGGGAGGGTCCGAATATGGCACTGGACAAGCAGCTCGACTGGCTGCTGGATGATTTGACGCGGCGGGTCCACCAGGTCCGGCACGCCGTGGTGCTGTCCAACGACGGGCTGGTGACGGGCGCGAGCGCCGGTCTGGCGCGGGAGGACGCGGAGCACCTGGCGGCCGTGGCGGCGGGATTGCAGAGCCTGGCCAAGGGGTCGGGACGGCACTTCCGGGCGGGCGAGGTGCGCCAGACGATGGTCGAGTACGACGAAGGGGTCCTCTTCGTCATGGCGGCGGGCGCAGGCAGCTGCCTGTGCGTCCTGAGCGCGGCCGAGGCCGACATCGGTCACGTCGCGTACGAGATGACCTTGCTCGTGAACCGGGTGGGCGAGCACCTGGGCGTCGCGGAGCGCCGGATCACGGGCGGCTGAGGGGTTCTGACCTGCGGTGATCGGAGTTGTCCACAGCCCCCGCGCGGTGTTGTCGCGCTGAGTTACGGTCTTCACACACAGTAATTACTTCTGGTGGGGAGAGCGTGATGACACAGACGACGCAGGAGACGCGGACGTCGGCGCAGATGCCGCAGGTGGCGCGGGTGCCTCGGGTGCTGCGGGCACGGACGGTGGCGTTACCGAGGGACGCCCCGGCGCCCCACCAGCCCGTCGGTCGCGGGGAAGCGGTCGAGGGGCTGGTGAGCGGCGGGCAGGCCGCGGGGGAACTGGAACTGAGCCGGAGCGAGTTCGCGCGCGCGGTCCAGTTGGGCATCGTGCGCGCCGGTCCGCCGACGCCGGGCGGATCGGCCCGCTTCACCCGGACCGAGCTCGACCGGGTCCGGTCGGCCGAGGGGTTCCCGCACGCGCTGCGCGAGCAGGTGGAGACCCTGGCGGGAGCACAGGGCGCGGCGGGCGTCCTCGGGGTCGGCCCGAGCCGGTTCACGCGCCTCGCGCGCTGCGGGCACATCACCCCGGTGGGATACCGGATCAACCGCTACCGGACGGTGGTGTGGCTCTATCTGGCCGTGGAGCTACGGGACTTCGCGACGGCCATGCCCGAGCTGCTGCGCGGCAGCGCCCCGGAGGCGGACCGGGAACTGATGGCGGCCAAGGCCGATCTGAGGCCGCGCGCCTGGCGCGAGCGGCATGTCGGTCTGCTGCTGAGACGAACCGCCGATCCGTGGGAGAAGGCGGCCGTGCTGGCCTCCGTACTCCCGGAGGCGGACGTACGGGAGGCCGTGCCCGATCCGGAGGAGCGGATCCTCCTCGCGGCGCTGACCCCGCCCGTGCCCTACGGGCATCCCCAGGTCCCGGCGGCCGCCGCGGTGGCCGAGCGGCTGCTGCGGGCGGAACCGCCGGACGAGGTCGCCCGGTACCGCAGCAGCCTCGCATGCGCGGTGACCGGGGCCAGGGGTCAGTCGAATGCGACGGGGGAGAGGGGGCCGACGTAGACCCAGGCCCCGGCCTCGCGCGAGAACGTGCTGTGCTCGTGGAGCGAGCCGGTGTGCCGGCCCTCGCGGTAGTACGCCCGGAACTCCACCGAGCCCTCCGTCTCGAACATCCCGCCGCGCTCGGTGGCCAGGATCTCGAGCCGCTCCCAGCGCTGTCCGGGGTCGAGGTCGAGCACGCCCGGCCGCGTCGAAGGGTGCCAGGAGCGCAGGAGATAGGCGGTGTCGCCGACGGCGAAGGCGCTGAAGCGGGAACGCATCAGCAGTTCGGCGGTGGGAGCCTGCCGCTCACCGGAGTGGAAGCGGCCGCAGCACTCCGGGTAAGTGGCGGGCAGGCCGCACGGACAGGGCAGGGCCGGGGTGGGCATGGGTGCACTCATTCTTCGGGACGGGGGTCGGGCTACTGGGGCGAGACGGCCGGAGTGAAGGCCTTGGCGCCGTACGGGCGGAAGAGGCCTTCCTGGACCACCGAGACCAGCAGCTTGCCCTCCAGGTCGTAGATCCGGCCGCGGGCCAGGCCCCGGCCGCCGTGCGCGATGGGCGACTCCTGGTCGTACAGGAACCACTCGTCGGCCCGGAACGGCCGGTGGAACCACATGGCGTGGTCGAGCGAGGCCATGTCGAAACCGCGCATGCCCCACAGGGGTTCCACGGGGATGCGCACGGCGTCGAGGAGGGTCATGTCACTGGCGTAGGTGAGGGCGCAGGTGTGCACCAGCGGGTCGTCGCCCAGCGGGCCGACGGCGCGCATCCACACCGCGCTGCGCGGATCGGCGTCCTTGAGCTCGTCGGGCGTCCAGCGGAGCCGGTCCACGTAACGGATGTCGAAGGGCTGGCGGCGGGCCATCCGCTCCAGCGCCTCCGGCAGCGCGCCGAGGTGCTCGCGGATCTCGTCCACGACCTTCGGCAGCGTGTCCGGGTGCGGGAAGTCGAGGCGGGGAGGCAGCTGGTGTTCGATGCTGCCCTCCTCCGGGTGGTGGAAGGAGGCGGTCAGATTGAAGATGGTCTTGCCCTGCTGGACCGCGGTGACCCGGCGCGTGGTGAACGAGCGCCCGTCGCGCACCCGCTCCACCTGGTACACGATCGGCACCCCGGGGATACCGGGCCGCAGGAAGTACGCGTGGAGCGAGTGGACGGGGCGGTCGCTCTCGGTGGTGCGGCCGGCCGCCACCAGCGCCTGGCCGGCGACCTGGCCGCCGAAGACGCGCTGGAGGGACTCCTGGGGGCTGGCGCCCCGGAAGATGTTGACCTCGATCTGCTCCAGATCGAGCAGATCGACCAGTCTCTCGGCGGGGTTCGTCATCAGAAGGTCTCCACTGTCGGGCCCGGCGGCCGTGCCGGCGCCGGTGGGTTGCGGGTGGGGGTCAGAGCTGGCCCAGCTCGCCGACCGAGGTGACGCGGATGACGGCCCGGCCCTCCTCGTCGGAGGCCGCGAGGTCGACCTCGGCGCTGATGCCCCAGCCATGGTCGCCGTTGGGGTCGGCGAAGGTCTGGCGGACGCGCCACAGGCCGTGGGCCGGGTCCTCCTCGATCTGGAGCAGCTTGGGGCCGCGCGCGTCGGGGCCGGTGCCCAGGTCGTCGTACTCGTCCCAGTAACCGTCCAGGGCGTCGCCCCAGGCGTCCGCGTCCCAGCCCGCATCGCCGTCCAGCTCGCCCAGCACGTTGACGTGGTCGAGGGCGGCGAGCTCCACCCGGCGGAACATGGCGTTGCGGACCAGGACGCGGAAGGCGCGGGAGTTCGCCGTGACCGGCTTGACCTGGTCGGCCTTCTCCTGGGCCTGCTCCGCCGTCTCCACCTCCGGGTTCGCCAGCTGCTCCCACTCGTCGAGCAGGCTGGAGTCGACCTGGCGGACCAGCTCGCCGAGCCAGGCGATCAGGTCCTGGAGGTCCTCGGACTTGAGGTCGTCGGGGATGGTGTGGTCCAGCGCCTTGAACGCGCTCGCCAGATAGCGGAGCACGATGCCCTCGGTGCGGGCGAGTTCGTAGTACGAGGTGAACTCGGTGAAGGTCATCGCGCGTTCGTACATGTCGCGGATGATCGACTTCGGGGACACGGGGTGGTCGCGGACCCACGGGTGGCTCTTGCTGTACACGTCGTAGGCGTGCAGGAGGAGCTCTTCGAGGGGCTTGGGATAGGTGACCTCCTGGAGCCGCTCCATCCGCTCCTCGTACTCGATCCCGTCGGCCTTCATCGCGCCCACGGCCATGCCGCGTTCCTTGTTCTGCTGCGCGGCGAGGATCTGACGCGGGTCGTCCAGCGTGGACTCGACGACCGAGACCATGTCCAGCGCGTAGGAAGGGGACTCCGGGTCGAGCAGGTCGAAGGAGGCCAGCGCGAAGGTGGACAGCGGCTGGTTCAGCGCGAAGTCCTGCTGGAGGTCGACGGTCAGGCGGATCGAGCGGCCCTCGGCGTCGGGGGTGTCGAGCTTCTCGACGACCCCGCCGTCCAGCAGCGAGCGGTAGATGGCGATGGCCCGGCGGATGTGCCGCAGCTGGGCCTTGCGCGGCTCGTGGTTGTCCTCCAGCAGGTGGCGCATCGCCTGGAAGGCGTCGCCGGGCCGGGCGATGACCGACAGGAGCATGATGTTGGTGACCTTGAAGCGCGAGGTCAGCGGCTCCGGGTCGGCGGCCATGAGCTTCTCGAACGTGATGTCCGACCACGCCACGAAGCCCTCGGGAGCCTTCTTCCGGACCACCTTGCGGCGCTTCTTCGGGTCGTCGCCCGCCTTCGCCAGAGCCTTCTCGTTCTCGATGACGTGCTCGGGCGCCTGGGCCACCACATAGCCCGCCGTGTCGAAGCCGGCCCGGCCGGCGCGGCCGGCGATCTGGTGGAACTCACGGGCGCGCAGCGTGCGGACGCGCGTGCCGTCGTACTTGGTCAGCGCGGTGAACAGCACCGTGCGGATCGGCACGTTGACGCCGACACCGAGGGTGTCGGTGCCGCAGATGACCTTCAGCAGACCGGCCTGGGCCAGCTTCTCCACCAGGCGCCGGTACTTGGGCAGCATGCCCGCGTGGTGCACGCCGATGCCGTGGCGGACGTAACGGGAGAGGTTCTGGCCGAACTTGGTGGTGAAGCGGAAATTGCCGATCAGCTCGGCGATCTTGTCCTTCTCCTCGCGCGTGCACATGTTGATGCTCATCAGCGACTGCGCTCGCTCGACCGCCTGGGCCTGCGTGAAGTGCACGATGTACACCGGCGACTGCCGGGTCTCCAGCAGTTCCGTGATGGTGTCGGTGATCGGCGTCGTCACGTACTCGTACGACAGCGGGACGGGCCGCGTCGTGGAGCGGACCACCGAGGTGGGCCGGCCGGTACGCCGGGTCAGGTCCGCCTCGAACCGCTTCATGTCGCCGAGCGTCGCGGACATCAGGATGAACTGCGCCTGCGGCAGTTCCAGCAGCGGGATCTGCCACGCCCAGCCGCGGTCCGCCTCCGCGTAGAAGTGGAACTCGTCCATCACGACCTGGCCGATGTCGGCGTACTTGCCGTCGCGCAGCGCGATCGAGGCCAGCACCTCGGCGGTGCAGCAGATCACCGGGGCGTCCGCGTTCACCGAGGCGTCGCCGGTCAGCATGCCGACGTTCTCGGTGCCGAAGAGCTTGCACAGGTCGAAGAACTTCTCCGAGACCAGCGCCTTGATCGGGGCGGTGTAGAAGGTGACCTTGTCCTGGGCCAGCGCCGTGAAGTGCGCGCCGGCCGCGACCATGCTCTTGCCGGAGCCGGTCGGGGTGGAAAGGATCACGTTCGCGCCGGAGACGACCTCGATCAGCGCCTCCTCCTGCGCCGGGTACAGGGTGATGCCCTGGCCCTCCGCCCACGAGGAGAAGGCCTCGAAGAGTGCATCGGGGTCGGCGTTCGGCGGGAGCTGATCAATGAGGGTCACACCCCCCATCTTGCCTGGCTTCCCACCGGATGCGGGAACCGGCGGACGGAAGGAAGATCATCGACGGTACGCTGTGCCGTCGACGAGGCCCGAACGACACCGTCAACGGGGCCCGACCAGCACACGACCGGGGCGGGGAACGACCATGATGGGTCCGGCGCACTCACTGTCAGGGGCAGCGGCCTGGCTGGGGGTGGGCGCGGCGGCGGCTGCCGTGGGGCATCCGATGCCCTGGCCCGTGCTGGTCGTCGGGGCGCTCATCTGCTCCGGAGCCGCCCTCGCTCCCGACCTCGACCACAAGTCGGCGACGATCTCCCGCGCCTTCGGACCGCTCTCCCGGGTCCTGTGCGAGGTCGTGGACAAGATCTCCTACGCCGTCTACAAGGCGACCAGGGCCCCGCGCGACGCCCGCCGCACCGGCGGCCACCGCACCCTGACCCACACCTGGGTCTGGGCCGTCCTGATCGGCGCGGGCTCCTCCGCGCTCGCCGTGACCGCCGACCGGTGGGGCGTGCTCGCCCTCCTCTTCGTCCACCTGGTCCTCGCCGTCGAAGGGCTGCTGTGGCGGGCGGCCCGGATGTCCAGCGACGTCCTGGTCTGGCTGCTGGGCGCGACCAGCGCCTGGATACTGGCCGGCGTGCTCGACCAGCCCGGCAACGGCTCCGGCTGGCTCTTCACCGGCCCGGGCCAGGAGTACCTGTGGCTCGGCCTGCCGATCGTGCTCGGCGCCCTGGTCCACGACATCGGCGACGCCCTGACCGTCTCCGGCTGCCCGGTCCTGTGGCCCATCCCGATCGCGGGAAAGCGCTGGTACCCCATCGGCCCGCCCAAGATGATGCGCTTCCGGGCCGGCAGCTGGGTGGAGCTCAAGGTCCTCATGCCGGTGTTCATGCTGCTCGGCGGCGTCGGCGGAGCCGCGGCCCTCGGATTCATCTGAGACGTGCCCGGCCCACGGACGAGGCCCCCGGGGGGGCCCCGGTGGGTAAAAACAGGGCCGGGGCGGGGGGCGGGGGGGCCCCCGGCCCGGCCCCGGACCCGCGCGGCGCCGCAA